>JAHRFX010000052.1 GCA_019084405.1 Methanobacterium sp. | reverse complement strand
GCCGGCCATTTTTATATTTATTTTTGAGTTTTTGTTTCATTTATTAGTGGTAGCTCTATCATTTTTACCCCTTTTTTATTTTTTTGGGCAGTGCCTTATTATGGTATCTGCCCAAACACCCCCTTTATTTATTTTTAAATAAAGACCATTTTGAACTATTATTTTTTCATTATTTAATATTTAGATGATTAATTTATAGAAAACAATAAATAGGCATTATAATATATAATTCATTGTCATATCTTACGACTGATGCCTACGGTCCTCTTAAGACAGGGCGATAGCCTGGTATGAATAGGAGAAACCCAGCATTGGACAGACTGCCTGCTTCGAGGGTTGCTCGGGGAGGAAAGGGTCATCTACCTATGAACCAGACGAGTTAGTATGCAGGCAACACCCTTTTATAATTTGGTTAGTATCCCTAAACCGGATCCTTAAAAATATTATTTTTTTCTAATATCTACTTATAAAAATAATTTTATCAATGATATTATTTGAGAATAGCCCAATTAAATAGCTAGAAATAGGTCCATTTATCATTTAATTATAGCTTACTAGGGGCATTCTCTATACTCATATAAAAGGTCAGTATATAACAAAATTGATAGGGTCATCAAGCTAATTTTAAAAATAGAAGACAAGAAAATTTACTCCCGGTCCTATATTGATGCTCAAATAAATCCTGAAAGGATAAAAAACCAGAAAGTTCATAGAAAAACTAGCATAAACACTAAAATTTAATTAAATAGCTAAAATTTTATTTTGTCCCTAGCTCTGGAATTTTATAGCGTACTATTAAATAAATTTAGTCTTAAAAAGAAGGAGGGGGCAAAAACTTGTTTTACAACCCTTTTTATCCACAATAATGTTTCAAAATGGACTTCTTCAAGAAGAGCCCTTTATTTCAGATTGGTAATAGCCTGAGATTCTAATTTCTTAATGTCTCCTTTAGAACTATACTGATAAAGATTCACAAAGGCCGGTATTGTATCTTTGTTTTGGGGCGGGGTAACTACCACAAAGGTCATGCTACATTTATTTTTATCTATCTAGGTACCGGAATTAACATAGATTTGTTTTCCCTTTTTTTCACTTGAAGTGATTATAACCCGGGCTTCATGTGAATGTCCAAATATAACTATTCTTTTATCGGATTCAGGGTTTTCAAAAAATTGAATCCTGGATTGATCATCCAGATGACTGGAGAGAGCTGCTTTCAGAATCGCTTCTTCCAGAGGGATTTTGATTGGAACTAGATTATTGTCCTGCCTTTCATCCCAGCTTTCAATAATTCCTTTATGCAGATAAACATCGATATAGCCATTTTCCGGGTTTTGGTAAGGTAAAAAATCATTTATAGCATAAAAATCATTCAATCCATCTATATCTGTATTTAAAACCTTCTTTTCAAGTCCTTCATTCACTGGAAACTCCATGATAAGACTTTTCCACACATTCCAGTAAAGGAAATACCCTAATTGTTCCGCACTCAGTTCATTCTTGTTTAGCTCCGGTAAGGTTACCTGGTTTTCAGGGCGGCCCTCTATAACTGAGGTGGTGGCCATCCGGGTAAAGAAGTATCCGGGCGGGAGTATGGAGTCGGTGTTGGTTATAGGTCGGTTAGAGAAATCAGGTGCGCAGAAAAAATTATAACGGTGCCTGTGCTCAATAATCAATTCTGGAAAATCTTGAGGCACATAAGCACCCAGTCCTTTAACATCTCTTGCTTCAGATATTCCTGGCAGAATACTTTGTATATCTCCTGAATCGATAAGTAGGTCATGATTTCCCGGTACATAGGTCACTTTTATATTTCCATCGGTTATTATGTCGTTAAATGCATTTATCACTGATTTATTATTTGCAGCCACGGCTTTTACGAAATCTCGCTGTTTTTTCCCGTTGAAGGTATTCACATGCATGGGAATGAACCATTCATCAATCAAATCACCAGCAATAACTAGTTCTTTCACATGGGGTGAAAACCAGACCTGCTTTACGAAATCAACCAGCGCGCTCCTATTTTGATTGATTTCAGCATAACTGTCGTTTGCACCTAAATGAAGGTCGCTAATAACTATTATTAATGATCGATTATTATTTAAGTCTGAAATACCTTCTTTGCTCAGATTAAATGAATAATCAGCGGCAAAATATGATATAAATTCTTTTTTTAAAGAAGCACTGCTTAATGAACTCAATTGGGTGCTGATGGAAAGTTTATATTCCTCGCCTGATGAAATCGATTGCGATGATTTATTAATATAGATGGTATCTGCTGAATTCTCCTCAAAGGTTATTATAATATCCTCATCTACTTCTTCACCATTAGATTTAATTTTAAAGAGTTTAATTCCCTTTGAAACCGTTTTTATATCTATAGCTTCATTGAATGTAAGTTTTATAGGTTTTTCAGTATCAATAACAGTTGGATCTTCCATCTTATTTGAGATAGGAATGTCTGTTGCAACTGTTAAACATGTTTTAACTAATTTTTTAGAAGACAAAATATAATAACCTCCTTAATCTTGTATAGAATTTATAAGAGTTATACTTAAAATTGGTTTAGGGTCCGTCCGTATTTTCCCATCTAGCTTGTTCTTTTTCTTGATTGAGTGTTGGGTTTTTTCATATGATTCGCACTTGCTAAAAGCTTTCTGAGGATGATATACAATATTGAATTTTTAAAAAGATTTCAAAAAAAAGTAAAAGAGGCATTTCAATATTTTTGGAATCGCTTAAACAACCTGCACACAGCCAGACATATCCAGTAATTTAAATCTTTATCACTACCCCGGGTAATCTTCAAATCAAAATAACCAGCTTCATTTTGCTTTTGTCTTAAAAATTCCAGTGCCTCTCTAATTTCAGGATTATTTATATCAAAACCTAAAAAATATACAGAATCCAGTGCAGATACAACCTGAGTATATAAAAAGGGAAAGCTCACCCTTTCCCAGAAATCTTTACTTTTTCGGTCAGCATATTTATCAGGCATAAAAAAACGAGAAATTAATAGCGCCCCTGCCTTTTTAGCTGCAGGGGATTTTTGATATTTGGGATGGGCGGCAAAAGCTCGAAGCACCATCCCGGTAACCACATGGGAAAATGGTTTGGATCTATCTGGTTGAATAACTTCGTGACTCTGGTAAGCCTCTCCTAAATTTTCACCCTTGGTTCTAAAGGGTAAAGCCCAGGCCCCATCATCTTGCCTGATAGATAATAACCACTCAAATCCTTTAAGTATCCGCTGATTATCACCATACCCTGCTTTTATTAAAATTTCCATAATGGCCGGGGTGTAGGTGGTGGAATATTGATTAGCATAAATTCCGCGAAAATCACCTTCTTCACTCTGGAACTGGAAAAGATATTCTGCAGCATTTTGTATGGATTCATGCTTTCTATCAAATCCGTATTTTTCTACCAGTTCGCTTAAAATGAGATAAGTCTGATATTGAGTGTAATCCACCTGGGGTATGTTGCCCACGGAAGGATACTTCCAGGAACCATCGCTTTTTTGTTTTTTAAGGATTTTTTTTACGGCCGGTAATTCCCACAATATTTCAATAGATTCCACTTTTCTATCTAAAAGATCACGTAAGGTAAAGTAGTTTATGGCTTCATTTTTTAATAAAAGGAGTCCCGGGACCGGGTTTACTTTTAATGTATCTTGCCATGATTTCATTTAACCACCTTATATTTACCTGAATTATTATCTCCTAGGGGATGAGAACGTTATCAATATATCTTTTTTTTTGGAAAAATCCATAGTATAATCCAATTTTCAAAATTTTTCACACTTAAATGGCACTGCATCTTAGATTAACTCATTTACCACCTATACAACTTAAAATTGTTCTCTACCCGTATTTTTTTTTTAAAAGTTTTATAATCTTTTTTAATTACTTATTAGTAATACTAACATTTATGGTTGAGCATGTCCAAATTAATATACAAGTATGAAATTGATGCTGTAAGGGATTATGGGGGCATTTGTGGATGAATAACAACAATCTAATTGGGTATAATTTTTTAAAGGGGTGTAGTGTTAATGTTATATGGAATCGTGGATATTGGTTCAAACACAGTTAGATTAAATGTTTATCACTGTAAAGAAAAGGATATAAGTCTGCTTTTTTCCAAAAAAGAAAATTTAGGTTTAGTATTTTTCATTAAAAAAGGTAAATTAACCACAAAGGGCATTGAAAAATTATTAAACTTTCTTAAAAAAATCAAAAAAGATCTGGATATTTTAAAAATAAATAGTTACACTTTCTTTTCTACCGCGATATTGAGAAATATTGAAAACAGCGCTGAGGTTAGGGGTTTAATTAAAGAGAAACTGGATATAGAAATCGACTTATTATCTGGTGAGGAAGAGGGTGAATTAAGCTTCTATGGATCTATCACTTCTATTAAAAAGGACCATGGGGTATTAATTGATCTAGGAGGAGGAAGTGTTGAAATTGTATTTTTCAAACACAAAAAAATAAAGGAAAAGTACAGTATTCCTATTGGTTCTTTGAAGATGTATAACGAGTATGTTTCGGATATGATACCCGATAAAATAGAATCTGACTTGATTAAAAAGAGAACATACTTTGAATTAGAAAAAGCAGGGTTTAATAATACTGAAAAAATTCCTTTCATGTGTGGGGTGGGGGGAAGTATCCGTACCATTGATAAACTATTAAGGGACCTACATTTACAAAAGAAAAAAGCTGATTTAATAGATGTTAAATTACTAAAAAAACTGCTAAAAGAATTGAATTATAATAATAAAGAAACCTATAATAAAATATTACAGGTTAAACCATCCAGAATCCATACTCTAATTCCTGCTTTAGTGATAATGGAATCAATAACTTCCTATTTGGGGTGTGAAGAAATACAAACCAGTAAAAATAGTGTTAGAGAAGGTTATTTATTTAAAAAAATATTAAATAGGTACCAAAATGTCTAAATGGGATTATAGCTATACTCAAAACCGTGAATTATCCTGGCTAAAATTTAATGATCGTGTTTTAGAAGAAGCAGAGGATGATTCTGTTCCTGTATTAGAACGTTTAAAATTCATATCTATTTTTACCAGTAATTTAGATGAATTTTATATGGTCAGATGTGGGAGCTTATATGATTTATCCCTTATTAATAAGGATTATTTGGACAATAAAACTGGCTTGAATGCACAGGATCAATTAGATGCTATTTTTGACAGGACCATATATCTATATAAACGTCGAGACGATGTATTTGACTCTCTCAATTCTTATTTAAAAGATGAAGGTATACATGATCTGGATTTTGATGATTTAACTGAAAAAGAAATCCGGTTTATTAATAAATATTTCTTTAATTGTATTCTTCCCCTTTTATCTCCTCAAATCATTGATATTCACCATCCTTTTCCTCATTTATTAAACAAATCATTAAATGTCATGTTAATAATGAAAAATAAAGGGGAAACATTATACGGCCTTGTTCCTGTTCCTTCCTCTTTACCCAGGGTTATTTATTCTCCCCATGATAAAATGCGTTTTATTTTGCTGGAAAAAATACTACTGGAATATGGTGATGAAATATTTTCAAATTATAAAGTCAAATTCAAAACTATAGTTTCGGTTACCCGAAATGCAGATATTAGTTTATCTGATTCTCAAATAGATGAAGATGAAGACTACCGGGGATACATGAAAAAGATTTTAAAAAAAAGAACCCGTTTAGCACCTATCCGACTGGAAATCTATAAATATTCTGACTCAAAGCTAATAACTTTTTTATGTGATCAGTTGAATATTCGAGAAAATCAGGTACAACTCTCCCATACTCCTTTAGACATGACTCATGCATTTGAATTATATGATCATATCCAATCCGTGAATGAGTTGCTATTTCATAAACTATCTTTTAATCCATTTTATCCTAAAATACCAAAAAATGTAAAAGAAGGGGACATTATTCCTCAGCTAAAAAAGAGGGATTTTCTACTCTTTTATCCATTTGATTCTATAGAACCTTTTTTAAGATTATTAAAAGAGGCTGCTAATGATAAAAATGTGATATCCATTAAGATTACTATTTATAGATTGGCCCGGTCTTCATCTATAATCAAATATTTATTAGAAGCACGTGAAAATGGAAAGGATGTAACGGTGTTAATTGAACTTAGAGCCAGATTCGATGAAGCAAACAATATCCATTACGCGGGTTTATTAGAAGAAGCAGGCTGCACTGTTTTATATGGTTTTGAAGAATATAAAGTACACTCCAAAGTTTGTTTAATCACCAGGAAAGATAGAAATAATATCCAGTACATCACTCAAATGGGCACTGGTAATTATAGTGAAAGGACCTGTAAATTATATACTGATTTAAGTTTTATTACAACAAACCCGTTTATAGGGGAAGATGCCATGTTATTCTTTAAAAACATGGCCATCTCTAATTTAAATGATGACTATGAACAGCTATTAGTTGCACCTTTTGGATTCAAACCTCACTTAATTGAGAAAATCAATAAGGAAATTGAAAAGGCCCATAATAATCTTCCCGCTAACATCATCATGAAAATGAATTCTTTCTCAGATAGAGAATTAATTGACATGTTGAATAAAGCATCCCAAGCAGGGGTAAAAATTAAACTAATAGTCAGGGGTATTTGTTGTTTAATTCCCGGATTAGCTGGTAAGACTGAAAATATTGAAATTATTAGTATTGTAGGTCGGTTTTTGGAACATTCCAGGATTTATTGTTTTGGTACGGGTGAAGATACTTCCATATATTTATCCAGTGCAGACTTGATGGTTAGAAATACTGAAAAGCGGGTAGAAGTGGCCTTCCCGATTGAAAATCCAATCTTAAAGAAAAAAATAATGCATATGCTGAATATACAGCTTAAAGACAATGTTAAAGCAAGAAAAATTAATGATAAAGGAGATTATGAGAAAATCACTGGAGGGGATGAGTTAATTGACTCTCAAAAATATTTCATGCATTATGATTTTTCGACAATTGAAGAAGAAGTGGAGGTAAAAGAATCATTTTACTCTAAACTAAAACATTTATTCAAATAATATAAATTATTTTGAATTTTTAGCATAGTAGATGCTTCATTTTTTTATCTTTTCCATATCCTCAAATTGCTCACTTATCCAATCATAAATTGTTCTTTTAGAAGCAAGCTCCTGCAGGGCCTTCCAGTTATCATATCTTTTATCTGAACTCATTTTCAATGCAGCATGATAGGCCTGGGCAGTTTGTGTAATATCAAAGGGGTTGATTCCTATGACATGTTCTTTTAGATCTTCAAATGAACCGGCGGTTTCTGATAAAATTACCACACCTTGCGTTTGATTTACCACTGAAGCCTCTTTAGGAACAATATTCATGCCATCAGCAATGGGATTGACAATAAGGCCATCATAATTTTTAAAGGCAGCCACCACCAGATTATAATCTGCCTTAAAAATATATTCTATAGGTTTCCAACCATCTTTCCCGTGTTTGGAGTTTATTTGTTTTATTATTTCTTCTATTGCTTCGGAATATTCGGTATAATTTTTAATTTGTTGTCTGGTGGGCTTTCCTGTGGCCAGGAAAATGACTCTGGTTTTATATTCTGGATATTTTTCCAGAAATAGATCATAAGCCTTAAATCCCCTTATTATATTTTTGCTTAAATCGGTCCGATCAGTACGATAAAATAAAAATTTATCCCCTTTAATTTTTTTTATCAATTCTTCTTTTTTCCTTACTTCCGGGGCATGTTCCATACTTTTAATGCTATTATAATCCACAGAAATGGGATAATTTTTCACATGAGTATGGTGCCCCTTATGGTAAACGATCCCCTGTTCATAATCCACCTCCTCCACATAATCACTACAGGTATGTAGAAAATTGTCAACATACCTTGGAATATGAAATCCCAGGATGTTGTTGGATAACAGGCCCTCTATTATAGATTTCTTCATATACTCCGGCAATATATTAAAGTAATCTGCTTGAGGCCAGGGTATATGTATAAATTGAGTCAAAAACACATCATCCATCTTTTCACGAATATAAGCCGGACAAAGGTAGAGATGATAATCCTGAAGCATTATTAAAGGCTCCTTTTTATTTATTTTAGCCTCTTCAACAACTTTATCTGCAAATTTCTGATTGAGGTAAATATAACTCTCCTTCCAGGCTTCATGGACATGATCATCAATATCAGGGGTATAAGGGCTGTTCCACATATAGTGCTGGATAAACCATAAAAGGGGGTTGCTTATGACACTATAATAATCTTCATAACGGTCTCTATCTGTTACAACAAAAGAAATTTTGAATTTAGGATCCTCTTCAGGAATGAGAACTCTATGTTTGGGATATCTTCGGGCGACTTCTGCATCTTCCAGAGTCATAGCACTGGCTACCCAAACCCCGTTCAAGGCTTCAACTAGTGGCATTAATGTTGAAACCAGGCCACCAGCACCTCTTTTCATCTTAATTTCATTATTAATCCTCTTAAACTCAACTGGGCCCCGATTAGATACCACAATTAAATTTTTGTCCTTTAAAAAATTGAGAATTTTTTCTTGTTGTGGATAATTCATTTTAACACCTTTAATTTTGGATTGAGGTTATTATATTAGGTATTTTTTTTTAGTGGTTGTTTTAGTGTAATATTGAGATTGTATTTCCATCGAAAATGATTTTAGATTGAAAAATCTTCAATATTTTTTTTTACACCTTCAATTAAGATTTGAAGCTTCTCTGGAGATTTAGATTCAATATAAACTCTTAATAATGGTTCGAAGCGGGAAGGCCTAATCAGTACAAATGAGTCATCTAAATCAACCCGCAAACCATCCACGGCCAATACATTATATTTAGATTCGTAATCCTTTTTGAATTTATTTAAAACATTCATTTTCTTTTCATGCTCACATTCTACCGTAAAAACGGTTCTATAATATTTAGGTACTTTTTGAACTAATGTGGAAATAGGATAATCACCTTTGGCTAAAATACCCAACATCATAACCAGAGCATAGATGCCATCGAAACAATCCTGAAACTGTGGAAAAACAAACATACCGGGTTCATCTCCTCCAAAAATAGCTTTTTTTTCCATAATTTCATTTAAAACCTGATTTACAGAAGTCTTAAATAATTTACCCTTATATTCCTTTACTACTTCATCTAAGGCGTGGGATACAACCACTGAAGATACAATAGTCTGCCCTGGATTTTCATCCAGAATAGCACGAGCAAAAATGGCTATGGCTTCCTGATCACTGATCAAATCACCTTTTTCACTGATTAACATGATTCTATCATGATCATTATCCAGATAAACACCCATATCTGCACCAGCAGCAAAAACCAGTTCAGAAATTAAAGATAATCGTTGGGGACTAGGTTCAGGGAAATCTCTCTGTTGACTTTTTTTAGAACATCCAATATATACCGTTTCACATCCTAAATCATCTAAAATACCAGGCAATGGGGAATTTCCTGTTCCATGGGCGCAGTCCATAACTAAAAGAAAATTTTTCTTTTTAATTTCCGGTGCAGCATTTTCAATCACCGCTTCACGATAAGCACTTTCAAGGTCAGTGATATATCTAACTTCGCCAATCTCATACCAAGGTACTAGAGAGCTATAACGCTGATCTAATGGGATTTCATGAGAGCTAATAATCTTTATATTAACATCTTCCTCTCGAAGATGAGACTCACTTACGGTGATTACAACATTAGCATCATAAAATTTTTTAGAATAATTTATCACCGGCAGGGGTGCAATACTGAATTCAATCACATTTACACCTGTGGACATTAGACCACTGGTGATTGATTTTTTGATCATCTGGGAAGCAGTTGAAGTGTCCCTACCAATTAAAACATACCTATCCCGACCAACATAATGGCCTACCATAGCACCCAAATGGGAGGCGAATTCATTTGAAATTTCACTATTTACCTTACCACGAATATCCTGAATAAATTTTGACATAATAACCTCATTCAACTATGCTATAAAGTATAATATGAATCAATAATAGAATTAGCAGGAATTTTAATTTTACTGTTAACCTTATTTTTTGATTTTACTTTACTGAAGGAACCGGTTTCCACAAAACTACCTAATATGACTCCACTTTCTATGATAGTGCCTTTCTCTAAAGTGCACTGAGTGTCAATAATACATTTTTTAAGGTAAGAATTGGATTCAATGGTAGAATTATTCAGTATCAATGAACCTGAGATGTTACAATTACGGCCTATAAATACATTGTCTCCCAGAACAGTGTTTCGACCTATTTTAGACCCCTTCTCAATTATACAGTTATTTCCAATTACTACCGGGCCAATGATTCGAGTCTTATCTGGATCCTCTAAAAAAACGTTATCTCCACACCAAATATCCCCATAGATACCTAATCTTTCTTTTAATTTTTTACCTCTTGGTTCAGGCCCTATAATTCTATTTAAAACATCATAATTTGCTTTAAGGTATGTATTGGGCCTTCCAACATCATTCCAGTAGCCATGGTAAGTATAGCCATATATCGCTGCCTGTTCCTCAATTAACCGGGGAAAAACATCATGGGAAAAATCAACTTCTTTTTTTTCTTCATCTATGTATTCAAATATTTCTTTTTCAAAGATGTAGGCTCCAGCATTAGCAATTTTACTGAAAACTTCCTCAGGCAAAGGTTTTTCTAAAAATTTCACTATTTTCTGATTTTCATTTAAAACCGCAATACCAAAATGAGAGGGGTCTTCAACAGGAATCAATAATATGCTGGCCAGTGCTTTTTTTTCTCGGTGGAATCTTAAAAATTTATTCCAGTCCATATCCACCAGTACATCCCCACTTAAAACCATAAAAGTATCTTCTATTATATTTTTGCATTCCCTGACCCCACCAGCGGTACCTAAAGCCCTTTTTTCCTGGGAATAACTTATATGGAGGTCGGAATAATTCTTTTTCAAACTCTCTTTAATTTCATGTGGTAAATAATTTAGAGTTACTACTAAGTCTTTAAATCCATGAATACTTAATTTTTCTATTATATAATGAATTAAGGGCCGGTTAGCCACGGGAATCATTGGTTTGGGTCGAATACTTGTAAGGGGAAGAATTCGGCTACCTTTTCCTCCGGCCATAATAATGGTCTTAATCATGTGAATTAATATGTTTTTCAAAGAATATAAACTCTCTGATAAAAAAAAGAATAAGATGGCTTATTAACTCTTTATATTTATAATGGTCTCTTTATTGATCCAATAACCATTTAAAAAATATTTGAACTTCTTGCACACTATTAACATAATATTGGGTGCTGTTTTTCACATAATCGGGTATCTCTACAGATAAAATTAGTATGGTCCCTATTTCCATTTCTCTTTTCTTTTTCAATTCTTGTAACTTAGAGAAGGCGTCGAAGTCAGTTATATCATCCCCTAAATAGATTACCTTCTTTAAATCATATTCTTTTACGATTTTCTCTAATATAGTTCCTTTATCCTTAGTCAAAGGGGGTTTAATTTCTATTATTTTTCTTCCAGAGCTTATTTTCAATTCATCTGAATCTAATAGTTGATTAAGGGTGTCCCATATTTTTTCCTTCGCCTCTTCACCTTGGGGGCATTGTCGATAATGCAAACATAAACAAATTCCTTTATCCTCTAATTTTAGACCTTCAAGTTGTAAAAGATCTTTAGTTTCAAGTTCTTTACATAATTCCTGCATCTTTGAACGGTATTTTTCCGCATCAGGATCGGTGATTTTTTCACCATTTTTTAAATATTCCAGCCCATGATTTCCTACGTAAAGGATCCCATCTACCCCTACCATTTCTGAAACATTGCTAAGTGATCTTCCACTAATAACTCCCACAAACTTAAATTTCTCATTTAACTGGCTTAAAAGATCACGCATAAGATCAGTAACTACTGCTTCTTCAGGAGTAGGGGCTATTTCACTTATGGTGCCATCAACATCACTGATAATGGCAAGATTCTTATCATGTTTAAATGCTCTTAATTTTTCCAAATGATCAAAAAGATAAAGAGGCATGGGAGTCACCTTTAAATATTTATAATCCAGTTAATTCCAGTTTTCATAATTAGGGGCCTCAGGATAAAGCTAAATTAATCAAGCTCTAATATGTACTATGATGAATTTAAATATCTTTTAAGGATTTCTATTATCTTAAAGGGGTCATCAGCAACCACCGTACTTCCAAAAAGTTCCATACCTCCCATGTCTACTGTAGGCCTAAAAAGGCTTCCCCTATCTACTAAGTTAATCACATAGGGCGTATCATCTTCCTGATCTATAGCGGGACATGAAATGGAGAGATTAAAACTTTGAACCCCCATAACATCAATAAAGCACCTTAAAGTTTTATAAATAATATTCTTTAAAACCTGATTTTCTACTGGACTGATAGTGGATAAAATTATAATCTCTTTCTCTTTGGTGGGGGTAAGGCTGGCCACCACTTGGAATTCTCCTGTAGAGAAAGCTAAACCCAGAGTGGAATGCAACTGATACCAATCAGGGTAATAGTCCCTTCCGGTTTGTTCTTGATACTTTAAACTGGCCTTTTTAAAATGCTCAACCCGGGCATAAGGGTAATCTTTGCTCATTAAAATCTGAGCATGTCCATGGATCTGGGATGCACCGGCCTTGTATAAACAGTTCCAAACAAAAAAAGGAAATTTATAACTTTCATCCTCCTGGAATACCTTTTTAAACCAGTTGAAACCAGTGTCCAGATAATCGGAAAATTCTATCAAATTGAATTTGAGGGGGTTATGATTTTTGAAAATAACAAGACTACTCCAGGCATCGTACTTGGCTACATTAGCCGCAGTAATAGAGTGTTTACCTTCAATTCGTCCAAAAGTATCTTCAGGAGTGTAGATGCTAGCCTGGCAGAAGTCACAATTTCTTTCAGATTCTCTTATTAGTATCTTCAATTTATCCCGGGCTTCTTGTTCATTTTTATTTTTCATGCCGGGTCTTTCTGTTCTTAGCGAATTGAAAAGAGCTCCTTGATTGGTCCATTTATTAAATATTTTAACGATTTTTTGATTTTTTATCCGCTCCAATATCTTAGCTTTATCTTCAATTAAATGGCCATTTTCATCTTTTTCTCCAAAATAATCACAAATCTTTGATTCAAAAGTTGGGGGTATCTGCATAGTCCCGGTACTACAATCAACCTCAAAAATACTATTAAAATTTTCCGAAAATTTTCCTTCCAAATTTTTCAGTTTGCTTATTTTTTGGTTTAAATCCATCATGGATCCCATACAATCCCTCAAAAATGATTTAATTTCAATAAATACTCATTTAGAACTTCTCCAGCATTTTCCGGTATACTTCCTTTAAATCTCCCTGTGAACGGTTGTAAATCATCCTTAAGATTAACTCTGGAGTACTCCGGGCCATATAATTTATACGGGGTGTACGATTCACAATTAAATTATAATCTTCATCCAGTCCACTGGCTTCGATACCATCCACCCGTACCGTGGTATGCTTCATTAGTTCCCGGGCCATATGAGTTACTATAACTGCATAGGATTTTGAATTTTGTATAAACTCGATAAAACTGGATATTATCTTTACTGCTGCTTCTAATTCAGTTATAGCCTCTAATTCATCCAAAAGAATCAATTTTTCACTATCTTTTATTACGATGGGCATGAAAGTATGAAGGAATGATTCAAATGCACCGGCATCCAGGGATCTTTTTTTAGAAAAGAAGTAAATCTCATCTAAAATTTTTACCCGGGCCTTTTTAGCACTAACCGGGAGTCCCATCTGGGTCATAATTGATATCTGAGCCAGTGTTTCCAGTAAAGTGGTTTTACCTCCACTATTAGCTCCAGTAAGTAAAGCCACGTTTTCTGGATAAGAAAGATGATAATCTATTCTCTGCACATTATCTTCCCGGGCCAGGTTTAAGTGCAACGCACCCTCTAGGGAGAACTCATCACCAATCTCCGGCACTTTCAGCTGGTAGTAATGGGCAAAGCAACCCAGTGCAAATTCATAGTCAAATTCCAGGGCTTCTGAAATTTCTTCTTCTGACTTTTCTTTTAATAAAGAAAGTTGACCTGCAGCTTTAACCTTTTTATCAAAATACTCTATTTGGCGTTGGGATATTTCCCTTTTTTTAATTCTTTCTACTTCTTGCTGGTCTATCTCCAGGGGGTAAGTAGGAAAGAAAGGATCAAACTCCACATCAGTTTCAATTTTTATTTGATCCCTGGCTTTCCTGATAACCTGATCAAATATTTTTTCTAGCTTGGGAGGTAAACCCTGATTTAAAAGGTGCAGGACTTCATCTCCTTTAAGATCCACTTTTTTAATGGATTCTTTTAATACTTCATCTGCCTCTACCCTGACCTTCTTAACCACCTTATCAAAATCTATTTCCTGGGAATCCAGTCCCTGTAAGGTGGATATTATTTCCATTACGTCCTCCAGCACACTATCTTTGTGGAGAACTTTTCTAAGTTCCAGCACCTGGCTGAAAATTTCCTCATTATCTTTAAAAAAATTCAATACCATTTCTGGTATAATTTCAATGATATCTGCTTCTATGGATATCATAATAACATTACTGGCATCATCTAATTCCATTTCCCCACTGGAGTAAATATAGAAGACCATCTCATATTCCTCTATCTCCCTATTCTCCCCATAACTGATTAAAGGATAATATTGATTAATTCCCATTTCAACCAGATAATCCATATCTTCCTGATTTTCTACCATAATGGCCTTTGATGGATCAAAAAATGGTTTAGAGGCTTTAGGAATGTGTAAATTTTTAAGAAGGCTGCTAACTTTATCTAAAGGTAAACCAGCTACCATTTTCCGGGAATGATTTACTAAATCCAGACGCTTCTGGATTAATTCCTGGTTTTGTGTAGGGGCCAGTAGTAAAATTTTATTGCGGGCATGGCTGGTATGACTGTACTCCATTATTTTTTCTATAATTTCTTCATATAACTGCTGGGCTCTATCGGTTTTTAAAAATTTTTGGGCAGGATTACCTAAAAGTCCATTTACAATTTCTATGGCTTTTCTTTGACTAATTCCTTCAATAGAGGCCAATCGATCTACTTCATAATTCTCAATAACCTTCACCAGCTCTTCTTCTCCACCCAGCTTCAAAATAATCTTCTGGGCCATCCGTTCGCCAACCCCTTTAATACTGGTGATATCCAATTTTTTTACCATGCTTTTTTCCTTTAATAGTTACTTAATATAAAATTATACCTGCCCCAATTCTTAAAATAGATTTTTTTTTACTCTTTCTTTCATCAGCTTAATCCATTTTTCCCAATCCCCGCAGGAAATTACCAGAAGTTAAACCGCCCTGGGAGATCTTTTTCATCTTAGTTTTAGTCTGCTTTATATTATGCTTAAATTCAGGGGAGCTTACCCGGGATAATGCTTCCTGATATAAAGCGCCCATCTTTTTCAGGTAAGCACTGCTTTTTCCCCGGGCATCTAATGCGAAATTATTAATCCCTATTTTTATTAAAAAAGGCAAATAATCCACCAGACAACTTTCCACGGAATTTAAAATGACGGTATTACAATCGGCACCTATTTTAACTGGGAAAACATGGTTTTTCTGGTCTTTCAGGGCCCAGCAGGCTTTTGAAAGGATATTCTTATCGATGAAATTTTTAAGTAAATCATCTCTAATTAGACCTTCTCTACTTATTAGTGACTCGGCATTGCCCTGAACTACCAGTTCCATATCTACTGAGCTATCTTTTTTTATGGAAGAACATAGCTCCTCCAGATCCTTTTTAGAAAGTTCACCAGAAAGGGTAATGGTAGAAAATAAGGGTGTTACTTGCTTTAAACTAAAACTGTTCCAAATATTAAGGGCCGCTGAACCATATACTGCCCTATCAGGATATTTTTTGTGAATATAATCCGCCGTACCAGGATGGGATACCATTATCCCCATTTCTTTTGAGGTTTTTTCTAAAACACCTTTTAAGAATTTTAAAAGCTCGGGATGGGTGATGGAGGGCCACTTCCAGACTAATTGCGTGGGGGATGATTGACTTAATAACAGGACTTCTTTTAAAATATTTAACAGATTATCCGGACTATACTGGATTAAGGGACTCTTACTTTTCATAATACACTTTTGCACTATCTGGGGTGGAGACAGTAGCGGTGCTTCAAAATAGATCCTCTCTACTTCTAATTCCAGAGCTGATTTTAAGGTTTCCACCTCATCCACATAAACTGATAATTTAACTTGAGATGAGATATCACCCTTTAGCTTTGAAGGGGAAAATCCTGATTTAACAGGGGTTTTAGAAATATTTTCACCCGAATTCCTATTCTTAAATACTTCCAGGGCTTTAGCAGACTTTTTAATTTTTTCAGGAGCAGGCCGGTAACTTTCTATGATTTGTGTTTCTAAATCCGCCAGAACTTCTCTTCTAAGTTTATTCAATTCACTTAAAGGAGTAAAAAGACCCCCGGAATAGTCCATATTTTTAATTTTCACCACAAATGGTTTATCCCCTGTTTTAAGTAGCTGATTTCTAATTTGATGATTATGCAGTGGTTTTTTTATGGCCGTCTCCATGGCCTTTTTTCCTGTAACCCTGGAAGAGATTTCTCCACTTTCTAATTCTCCTTTTAAAACCGGGAAATTTTTTTTATCTAGATGGAATGAAAAATTAACAGTCCTGAGGAATCTATTTGTTCCCGGAACAGTATTTGATTTAAATTCTTCTATTAAATTGTTTTTTCGAGTTAAATAAACTTTAGAACCATTTTCAACTGGAAAATTAACCTTTAAAAACATATTTTTCCCTTTAAAAATAGGATTTTCATTTAAATCCATACCCCTTAGTGGGGAGTTATCGGGAAGGGTGAAATAAATACCATCTCCCTTTCCAGGATGAATTTGAGACTTTAAATCTACTTTAATTACTTTTTTTTTCTTTGAATAATTTAAAACATTCCCTACAAATAATCCCCGATGACCGGGCTTTTCCATCCCCATGAATTTGTCACCGGTTTTATTGAACATTTTTCCAGAGGTAAAACCACGATTAAATACCAGTTTAAGTACTTCTAAATCTGCTGTGTTTGGATTCCATTTACCCTGGCTAATCTGGTTTAGTGCCTTACGATAAATACTCACCACCAGAAAAACATAATCCGGGGACCTCATACGCCCTTCTATTTTTAAGCATCTGATTCCTGATTCAACTAACTGCTTTAAATTCATATAAAGGGAAAGATCCCGGGTGGAGAGCAGGTATTCATCATCCAGTTTTATTTTTTCAAGATTTATGAGCCGCCCATAGTGGTCTTTTTCACCTTTCAGTAGCTGGTAAGGCTTTCGACAGGGCTGGGCGCAAATCCCCCGGTTACCACTTCTGCCTCCAATTACAGAAGATAAGAGGCATTGGCCAGAGTAACCATAACAAAGTGCCCCATGCAGGAATACTTCCAGGTCCAATCTAGTTTCATGTTTCAGCCGGGTAATTTCATCATGAGACAGTTCTCGGGAGAACACCACTCTTTTAAAACCACTTTTTTCAGCCCAGTGAAGTCCATCCTCATTATGGATGGTCATCTGGGTGGATGCGTGTAAATCTAATTCACCAACAACTTCCTGTGCAATTTTTAGGACCCCCAGGTCCTGAACTAAAATCGCATCCACCCCCATATGATATAAGCTTAGCAGATACTCGGCCACATCCTCTGCTTCAGACTCTTTAATTAAAGTATTAACTGTAACATAGACCCGGGTGTTACGCAGATGAGCATAGTCCACGGCTTCTACTAGTTGAGAGTGGTTGAAATTATCTGCATATTGCCGGGCTCCAAATTTTTCACCAGAAAGATAAACAGAATCTGCACCAGCTTCAATAGCAGATTTTAAAGATTCAAAAGATCCAGCAGGAGCTAATAATTCCGGAATACTCTTCAATATTATAATCCTCCCAAAATAAGAAATAAATTAAAAAAAGATATAAGTAATTATTACTTGATTTCCGTCAGCACTTCGGAGACTATCTTCAAAAATTTCTCAACAATACGCCTGTTTTTTTCTTCGCTGGCTTTTATTTTGTTTTCTGAAAGTTTACGATGCACGGCCAGGGCATAAAGATTGGCCAGTCTTTTTACCAGTTCTAAATCATGATCCTGATAGGGTTCTTCTGCATTGGCCAGAGCAATTTGCCCCACCAACTCCCCATCCATAATGGCGGGGGCTGAAAGGAATTTATTTATTTTAACATGACCTTCGGGTGTTCCTATAGATCGAGGATCATTAGAGGGGTCATTGGTCATCAATGGTTCCTTGTTATCCAGTACCCATCCCCATAATTCTCCCACATCATTGAAACAGAATTCTGTGGAAAATATATCACTAACATGGCACTTTTCATATAATTCCGGGGTTACACTGAAACTTTTTAGATTTTTAGTTCCCGGTTCCACATATCCTACAAAACAAAATTGACTTCCAGTCAAACTCACAGCATAATTTAAAACATTTTTTGATATTTCTTCCAGAGAAATAGGATTTAAAAGTTTTTGGGATAGCTCAGCCAGGGAATTATTAACATTTAGCTCCCATGAAAGAGCTTTTTTAGCTTCTTTTAAATCACTAACATCTCTAAAAAGTCCAACAATACCAATTATTTCATCTTTTTCATTTTTAAGAGGTGAAATTGAAGTCTGGAAGTACAATTTCTCCCCGGTAAAGTGGGTGGACCATTCATAAACTACACTTTCTCCCTGTAATACCTTAAGATTGTGATCATGATGGATCCTACCTTCATCACCAAATATTTCTAAAGGAGTTTTACCTATAAATTGATCTTTAATAAGACCATAGCGCTTTACTTGGGGCTCTGAAATCATGGTGCATTTTTCATCCAGATCCAGGGTGAAAAGAATATCATTCATGGAATTAACCATTATACGGTACAATTGTTCGCTTTTTTTAAGTTTGATATCCATTTCATACTTATATAAAGCTACTTCAATTACACTGTGTAATTCCCTATCTTCAAAAGGTTTAATTATGTATCCAAAAGGCCCGGTAATTTTGGCCCTTTTAAGGGTTTTTTCATCAGAATAAGCAGTTAAATATACAATGGGGATATTAAAACGTTCACTAATTATAGAAGCCGCTTCAATCCCATCCATTTTACCTTTAAGTACAATATCCATTAATATTATATCTGGTGAAGTTTCTTGAGCCTTTTCAATAGCTTTTTCTCCCGAGGATACAGTTGCCGTTACTTCATAGCCCAGGCTTTCCAGCCTCTGGCCAATATCAATAGCCACTATACTCTCATCTTCCACCACCATGACTTTTGTCTTAGACATGCTCCACCTCATAAACCATTTCGTAAGCCTTATCTTGAATAATATTTGAACTAATTAGCTTTTATAAGTATTCTTTGAATTTAGCATATGATAACTTATTTTTATAATGTAAGCTAAATGAAGTTTATGTATATTTGTCTGGAGGGAATAGATGGTTCCGGGAAATCTACCCAGATAGAACTCCTGGAAAAATGGTTAAAACAAACGGGCCATACGGTGGAAAAGGTGGTGGAACCTACTTCATCTCCGGTGGGAATTTTAATAAGGGAAATGCTGCAGGAACCGAATGCAACTGACTCTCATTTTCAAAAAGTTCTGGGTTTACTTTTTGCAGCTGATCGTATGCTTTTAATGGATAAAATTCAGCAGGAAGAAAATAAAAATAAAATAATTATCGCAGATCGCTGCTTTTATTCCAGTATGGTTTATCAAAGCCCTGCTTCGTGGATAAATGAAATAAATCACTATATTCGAAAACCAGATCTGGTTTTACTCCTGGATATCGAGGTGGATACTGCAGTTTCCCGCTGCCAGAGCCATGATCAATTTGAAAAAAAATCTTTTTTAGAGGAAGTAAGGGCTAAATACCTGGAAATAGCCAAAAAACATGATTTTTTTGTTATAAATGCCAATACAGGAATAAACATGGTTCACAGAAATATAAAAAAAGTAGTTGCCCCTCATCTGGGTATCTGTGATACCGGTATCTTATAATAAATAGAGCACTTTTTAAAAAAAAGAGAATTTTAAAATCCAGAAAATAATTATTTTTTATTTTCTAATTCATTTATTCTCTCGTTAAGGGCTTTAACTAAAAAATCTCTAACTTTTTCCAGTTCTTTTACTTCTCCTTGTAACATAGGGCCGTAATCAGTATGAACCATCTCTACTTTATAGTTTTCCATAACTTCTGCCATGATCAATCCGGTTACTCCTGGGGGGATTCTCATTTCATGCAACATATTATCACCTGACTATTTAACGAATTAAGTTTTATTTATTAGAATAATTTTTTTCCATATACTTTCTAACTGGTGCTAGAATATCAATTAAATACTCACCCACCGAATTTTTAAGATCCAGAGGATGCAAATCCCCTGCTTCATACCTCTCAACCAGTTCCAGATAGGATAGCTTCAGGTCCCCTCCGAATTTTTCAGGTCTTTTGATTAGTATGTGCTCATTTTCTCTAAAGATGAAGTGCCGGGCCATTTCTAATATGGGATTTCCCTCAACTTCCTGGGCAGGGCAGTAACTTTTTTTCAGCTTCTTCTTAATTTCAGAGGGTGAATCGTCAATGGCAATAAAATTACCCTTACTGGAGGACATCTTATCACTACCATCGGTACCATGCAAAAGAGGGGTGTGTATGCAAACCGGTGCTTCCTGATTTAGACGGGGTAGATTTTCCCGGGCCAGCATGTGGATTTTCCTTTGTTCCATACCGCCTAAAGCTAAATCTGCTTCTAAAGATACCATATCCACCACCTGCATCAGGGGATAAATCACTTCTGCCACTTTATGGTCTTCCGAATCTCTTGAAATTTGAGCCATACTTCTTTTAGCCCGAACCAGGGTGATTAAAATGGCTAGCTGGTACACCTGATCAGTATATTCTTTTTTAGTCTGGAAACTGGATCCTAAAACGAATTCTGTGTCATTTGAAAGCCCTAAAGCTAAAAAACAATGTTTATTGTATTGGGCTACATCTTTAATTTCTTCCAAACTGCCTTTTCCATTTAAATATGCATGATAATCTGCTAAAAGAATCTTAATTTTAAAACCTGCCTTCTGGAGGTCTATCATTTTCATCACGGTAATGGCATGCCCTAGATGGATTTTTCCAGAAGGTTCATACCCAATATAGGCCACTGGATTTTCTTTACCTAATTTTTTTTCCAGTTCTTCTGGACTTATGACTTCCAGGGTTCCCTCACTTATCAGTTCCATCTTTGATTCCAGGTCCATGTAATCACCATTATTTTAAATTCCATATTAAAGTTATTAAATTCTATTAAAAATGATTAAAATCTTTTTATATCTATTTAACATGAATATATTATTTAAATTATAATTACTGCATTTAATATTTTCATGAGATGATATATGTTTTAGTTTATTGCTTTTAAAACAGGATATAGATTTTTATTTAGTTCATACTTTAAAAGAGGATATAGATTTCTTTTATTTCACTTCATTACCTTTCCTAAAATGATGTAGATTTTTCCTTCTAATTCCAGTACATCCACTTCATCACCGATACTTAACTTATCATAATCAGGATTAATTTCCATGTCTATTGGTTCAAAGGTGGTGGGATGTAATATCTGAATAGAATGGGGTGTTTTGGAAGTGAGGGTTGTTTTTTGAATATCTTCCAGGTGGCCCACCAATTTAATGTTAACATAATCCTTCCACAGTATACTAAATTTTTCCCGGCTAATCAAATCACGGACTATTATTTTTCGGGAATCCAGGGATGTTAACTGTGCTAAACGATCATTATACTGGATAAAATCATCTATACTAAATTGGGGGAGGCGTAAAGATATCCAGGTACGATAAAGTCCCTTTCCAGTAGATTTATCCTGCCCCATAAGCCGGGGTGATTCCTTTACTAAACCTCCCAGATGATCCCTGAGTTTATTGACCAGCTTTTTTGCTACTTTTTGAGAACCGATATAGTAATCAATTCCTTCTTTCATGACAATTCTCTGGGTGATATAGGCCAGTCTGTTCTTTTTTTCAAGGCGATTCAAGTTATCCGCTATAATCTGATCAGCAAGGACTATTTCTCCCGGAGAAAGAGGTCTATCATCTGCCCTTAACTGGATAACCGATTCAAAATAACCGGAAGCAATTTTACTACAATCCGGGCACACTGTTTTATTCAAACGGACTGTGGTTTTATATTCTTGAGTAATTTCTTCACCAAAAACTACTCCTTTTGCTATAACCATGCAATCTGCCAGAGAGCCTCTCCTGTGAATGATTTCTAAATCTATTTCTGATTTTTCAACCAGCGGGGATATCTGGATATTTTCCTCCAGGGCCTGATAAATGATTTCCTCTTCAGGTAAACCTAATTCTCTCCACTTTCCTTCCTGAATCTGGGAGTGACAGGAGGTGCATAGAGTTACTACTATTTCACTTTCCAACTTCAAAAGATAGAATTCTTTCAAAAAACAAGTTTTACATAGTCCTTCAACTAACTGTGTATCGGAACTACCGCATTGGGGACAAAACATATATAATTACCTTAAAAAATTTATAAAAAAGTTACAGGACTTGATTTAAAAAAAATCTGCCTGTAATTAATGAATATCTTATTTTCATCTTTTTGAATTATAAGGTCTTTAAAGGAGCTTTAGCACCACAGGCCTCACATTTGAGAATGAAAATCCTGTCTTCCCTTATAATCCGGGTATCTGGCCGGTTACACTCATGGCACATTACAAATTTCTGCACATAATCTTCAACCCTTTCGTTAATCAGGTAATGAGTAAATTTACCTTGCATAATGGCCCTTCCACCTTCCAGGTTACCTGCTGTACCCAGTTCTCTTAAAAGGAATTTTAAAAGGTGTTGAGGGTCCCGGTTTAGATCATCAGCAATTTCCCTGAAATTTTGAATAAAGGTCCGGTTTCCCTGAATCACAGAATAAGCTTTAGGAACACTGAAACGCTTGGTTTCAAATACTTCAGGTGGTAATTGATCAATGGCCCGTTCTAATAAGTTTTCATAATCTGACATAATATACCTCCATAATAACATAGTGGGGAATAGAATATTCCCGGAATTAAACTTATAACCGGATTTTATAAAAAAACCCTGTAATTTTTTAGCATAAATTACCCTTAAAATAAGGTTCTATGATAATAAATTGCCCTTAAATTCTTTAAAAGTTTAAAAAGGAATTAAACTACTTTAAGATATCCTCTTGTAGGCTCGAATATTACTCCTTTATGTTTAAGGACCCTTACCAGTTCCTCTACTTTTTCGGGGCTTACAGTGTATCTATCTCCCATCTCTGATATAAGAATATTGGTAGGTGCCTTACCATTATATTCCTCTTCCAGTTCCTTAATAACTTCCACCAGGATACGGAATTTATCCCGCTCTGATTTAGGCGGCCTACCTTCCACCTTATCAATGTCTATTTTACCTGTTTCAGGGTCATATCCGACTTGTTTTAGACAGGCCTGCTGTAATTTAATGGCTTTTTTAGCATCATCTGCTTCTACCACACTTTTGAGTTTTATTTTGGCACTGGCTTCTGAAAGACGGATTATGGCCTCTAATTGTCGGGCAGTAATGGGAACTGGTGATTCTTCATCAGTAGCACTGCTACGCATGGATACATAAAATTCTTCCAGAACATCCATAGCACCTTCGGTTAACACCGGGTGGCTGTGTCTCCGAGCATAGGCAATATATTTTCTTAATAACTCCGGATCAATTTCATAGAGCATGGAATCTTCTTTGTGGATACTTAATATGTGACGGGCCAGAGCACGGTCTTTTTCCACATCTGGCTTATCTTCCACCACAAAAATCAAATCAAAACGAGATAAAATGGTAGAGGGCAGTTCAATTTGTTCTGCCAGGGATTTGAAACTATCAAAACGACCAAATTTAGGGTTAGCAGCTGCTAAAACAGAACAACGTGAATTAAGGGTGGCCATAATACCTGCCTTGGCTATGGATATGGTCTGCTGCTCTAAAGCTTCGTGAATAGCAGAACGGTCTTCTTCCCTCATCTTGTCCAGCTCATCCACACAAACATTTCCCCGGTCCCCTAATACCAGTGCACCTGCTTCCAGAGACCATCCTCCCAATTCATCTCTTACTGCAGCAGCAGTTAAACCCACCCCACTGGTACCTTTACCACTGGTGTAGATACCACGGGGAGCTAATTTTGAAACGTATTTAAGCATCTGGGACTTACCAATACCTGGATCCCCTACAATTAGAATATGTATATCTCCTCTTAAACGAGTCTTATCTTCCAGTTCTTTTCCAGAACCACCAAATAATTGCAGGGCAATAGCTTCTTTAACATCACGATACCCGTGAATCGAGGGTGCAGTGGATTTTATTATTTTTTCATATATGTGTTCGTCCCGGGATAGTTCCTTGATATTTACTTCATCTTCAGGAGATAGCAATAGTTCTTCAAATTCCTGTTCTAAGTGTTCAATGAAATTACCATAAATATAATTTTTAAATCGCCTGGTTTTTTCATCCCGCACCGTACGCAGGGTGCCGGTTATCCTAACAATATCCCCGGGGGTAATAGAATCCACCAGATCATCTTCCAGGACCACCAGTATTTGGCGGGGCTGCTCTCCTCCTGAAAGGTTTTCCAGGGGTTCCTGGACCTTAACGGTCTGAGTATCCATAAATTCGGATTCTTCCTGCAGGAGTCTAAAAGAACGACCTCCACAATCTGAACACAGGGATGGTTCGGCAATCATGTTGCTGGATTGGGATACTTCATGCAAACGCATGCATCCCCGGCATTCGAACATGGCGGTAATAATCCGGGGCCTTATTTCATCGGTCTTTCTTACAATTCCATCTACTGATAAAAATTTTCCAATAAATTTACTCCTTAAAAACCTTAAGGGAATATTATTGGTTACATTTTCTAATCTAATATTCAAATCAGCGTTTTTTCGTAAAGGATCTATATTTTTAATAGCTTTTTGTGAAGCACGAATAACCTCTTCTGGTTTTTCAATGAGAAGATCGGCTAAATCCGGGTCAAACATTTCCAGGTCCAGATAATCTATAACCACTGAACGCTGGTCAGGATATTTTTCTAAAGCTTCAAAGACGTTATCTTTGTACTTGGTTGAGAAAAATTCCTCAAATTTAGCCAGTGAAGTTTTGGTTTTATCAGTTGCATGTGTCATTATACAAATATATAACCTTATAATTATAAATGATTTACTAGAAAAAAATTTACAATTTAAATCTTATAAACCCATAAATATTAGATAATAAAAAAATAGTATTCTAATACTTTTAAAGCATTATACAAGTTAAATAAAGTTTTATTTACTAAAAAAAATTATAATATATTATTAAATCTCATTTTAAGCAGGTGTTTTTATGAAAAAATCAAGATTAAACTTATTTAAAGTCACTTCCATGAGCATATCTGTCCTGGGAGTGCTGATGATAGTAGCCACCATTCTCATATTTGCCTATATTGGGGTGGATTTAATATCTTCCAGTATATCATCCAGTGTGGATAGTGGGTCTGCTTATGATCAACTGGCTGTATTGAAAACAGATCTTTCAACTCTGGAGGTTAATTATGATTCTACAAAAACTGAAGCCTATCGTACTGGAAATAACGATATTCAGAAGCAGTACGTCGCTGCTGAATTAGAACTGGTAAAGGCTCGCTCGGCAGTGGGGGACGTGGAAAGTGCACTTTCGGCAAATTTACCTGCGGAAGAAGTTCAAAATAGAATTGCAATAGCCAATACTCAACTTAGAGCTGCAGAACAAGCTTTAGCTGATTTAAGGTCTAGATTTTAAGTAAAAAATTTCCCTTTTTTTAAGGACTTATTTTCCCACTATCTTTAGGGGAGAATAATAGTCCTAATAACCCTTAAATCCCATTCCCATCAAATACATTTCTGCACTTTTTTTTCTAGAAGATGCCGGTTTGGTGGTTTTTACCACATTAAATTCTGTTTTTAATTTTTTTATAAGTTCTTCATACCCCGGGCCCTGAAATGATTTCATTAAAAGATGACCCTGGTCTTTTAAGATATTTACACTGATTTTTAAAACAGTTTCCCCTAAATCCATAATCCTCAGCTGGTCAATATCTTTTATTCCAGAAAGGGAAGGGGAAGCATCTGAAATTACAACATCGGCTTTTCCACCTATTTTTTCAGTGATGGATTGTTGTATTTCCTCCTGGGTAAAATCTCCCTGAATAAAGTGGAAATTATCTTCAGAAAATGGTTTTATCCTTTGTAAATCTACACCCAGCACTTTACCCTCTTCTTCAACTCTTTCCAGAGCTACCTGGGACCATCCACCCGGAGCAGCACCTAGATCTACCACCACATCCCCTTTTTTAATAATTCTGTATTTTTTATTCAACTGTTGAAGTTTGTAGGAAGCTCGGGAGCGATAATTCTCTTTTTTAGCACTCTTGTAGTAGTGCTCCTTTTTTTTCTCTACCTGCCATCTTTTTCCCATGATAATTACCTTTTTTTTAATCTATAAATTGTCCTTTTTTTTGAAATTCACTGATTTACAGGGGTCTCCCACTTTAATTATTTCAGAATCAATATTACCCTTTTCAATTTCCAGTAACATGATGGTGGGATCTGATAAACGGGGCACGGTGGCGCTCCCGGGGTTTAACATTAAGATGCCATCTATCTCTTTTATAAAAGCCCAGTGGGTATGTCCGGTGATTAAAACTTTTACATCCAGTTCCCGGGCTATGTATTTTAATTGTTGAGTATCCCCCCGGGGGTAAACTTCTCCATGATTTAAACCTATTTTTATCCCTTCAATCTCAATTACTCTGCTTTTAGGAAGTTCTAAACCACTATATCGGTCCATGTTACCCTGCACACAATAGGTAGGAGCTATTGATTCCACTTCTTCTTTAACATGCAGAGAAGTTAGATCTCCACAATGAAAGATCATATCCACACTTTTTAAGATACTTTTAACCATATCTGGTATTTCAGAGGCCCTTTCGGGTATGTGGGTGTCGGATAATACGCCAATTCTCATTTCAATCTCCTGGGATTTTATACTTTCAGTAACACTATGGTTTCCGGAGTATTAAAGTTAATTAAAAAAAAATAGTTAAAAGCTAAAAAGGTTTAATTAGTTGGATATGGCAGCTCCAATAGCTCCTCCAATACCCATGGAAACCATGTACTGTATTAGAGCACCTATAAATAGTATTAAACCACTTAAAGCACCTACAGCAAAACCTGCAAGTCCAGCAGCGGCTGTACCCAGAATAGTTATCAATATAGCACTTAATAATCCACCAAAAGCTCCTGCAACTGAAGCATTCCAGAAACCATTAAATGCTCCCCCTTTAACTATTATACCCACTACAAAACCGGCCAATAGTAATCCTAAAAAGGATCCCCAATCGGGACTAAATGCGGCCATAATCCCGGGAAATACCAGGGATAAAATAAATCCCACAATTACTGCACTCCATTTTACCATTACCACCCCTCCTTTAGATAATATATGGGCCTTGCAATATTATAAATTTTATAATAAAGTTTATATATAAAATAAGTATAATATAATACTAGTGGTGAGTAAGTCCTTCTGAAAGGATGAGGCCCGCGGATGCGGGGTGGGACTAGTAGGAATGGGTTCACCAAACTATTTAATTCTCTTTTTAAATATTTGTTTACGCGAATCTAAAGCTAAATCTATTTTATCTTTGATTAATTTATAAAATGAATTATCATCGTTTCTATATTTTCTATGTATTGCACCTGCAATGAAATCTACTGCTTGAATACCATTATTTCCATCAGAAGAAACATGATTAATATTATATAGGGGGCATGTAATTTGTAAATATGATGGGTGGGAGTAAATTAAAATAATAGTTATACATTTAAAACTTAAATAGACGCCTAAGAACAAGAGTTTGCGTCCACATCCAGCACCTAACAAAAAGGTAATTGTGTAGATGCATTTATAGTATAATGTATTTCATCCTGAACTAGTTCTTTTCCTTTCACCTGTGGTTTCGTTAGTGGTCAAAGAGTTGTTTATACTCCATTTAACCGTAATAAATGATTATTAGTCTCTAAAATCTTGTTGTATAATTCTAATTCAATTTTTTTTAAAGCATTACTATGTGCATTACCATTAAGACAATTCTGAGCTTTTTCATAAAATACTAAAGCTTCAGAATGATGATTATGCATTCGATGAAGATCCCCAAGTTCATTTAATGCACGCGCACTATCGAATATATTTTTAAAATGTTCAGGTATTTCCAAACTTTTCAACAATAATTTTTTGGTATTTTCAAAGTCGGTTATCTTTGATTTACTTGCCGTTTGCATATTTTCAAAATATGTATCATAAAGTAATTTAGGTCTTACTCCTTTTTGAGTAAAATCAGGTATGTTTGATCAAATAAAAATAATATCTCATACAATTCTTTAAGATGATCATATTTCATAACTTAATATATTTAATTATAGTAATTTAAATCTTCACCGCCTAATTGAACTATAACGAATATAAAAAACTAAAAATTCCCTATCATAGTAAATTAGTTCTAATTGTGAAACCTTTTGTTGTTTGTTTAATGAATGTAATTCAAACGTTAAATTCTGTTCTAATCTTAAAAACTAATAATTTAAATCAAATTAGTCTAATTTAAGCTATTTTTAAGTATTTTCTTATTTGAAAGCCTATCAATCAATTTAAGTACTAGGTGGAACATATAATAAGTTAGATAAGGTACGTTTAAGATAAGTTAACCTTATCTAAAAAAAGTCATAGAGTGTAGCGAAGCTCTTGTATTTTCCTCCAATAAGATATTTAGGCTATCCTATGTTAGCATAAAACAGTTTTTGTTAAAAATAGGAATATAAAGTGATAAACTTTCTAATTTTACCTAACATTTGAAAAAATCTGTAAAAGGATAAAAATTCAAAGTTTTTTCGGAATTTCCTTTATCAAGTTCTTCTTCACATTTTTCAACATATATATCTAAATCATTTGACCCTTAAACACAACCTCCAATTTAATTCGATTCAACTATAACGAATTAATTTTAAAATTAATCGGGATAGGGGATATTATTCAACTTATTAACATAATAGATCCCGTTAAAACAAAATAAACCCCCATCATTAAAAGGGCCCCTAAAACCACTTTACGAAAACCTTCTGCAGATATTCTACTAACCAGCTTTTTCCCGGTATAAGAACCAGCCAGGGCGGTAACAACTAAAAAGGGAATTAAAATAAATAGTTCTTCTGGTAGAAAGCTCTGGGATAGGTAAATGGGTAAACGGGTCATATCCACTCCCAGGGCTATGGCCGCGGCAGTGGCTAGATATACTTCTTTTTTTAAGCCCAGACCAGTAAGAAAGGCAGCTCTTAGGGCCCCACCGGTACCTATAAGCCCGGCTAAAAAACCAGAAAGACCTCCCCCCAGGGTGGTGTTTATGCGGGTAGGGGGAACTTTAAAATCACTCCTAAACCGGGACCATATCACATAAAAGATTAAAAATAATCCTAAAGAGAGCTTTAAGATATCCTGATTAACATAATCTACCAAAAACGCTCCTAAAATGGTTAATATTACACTGGGAACTCCAAAAAGTATGATAATCCTATAATCCAGTCCTTTTTTAAAAAAACCAAGCCGGCCCAGGTTCCCGGATATATGCAGCACCGCCACCATTACCAGGGCTATTCTAAAATCCACTAAAAAAAGAGCCAGGGGCATAAACAGGGTGCTGGATCCAAAACCAGCCAGAGTACCAGCTACTTCTGATAGATAAGCAGCCAGGAGAAATAGTATCAGGGTGTTAATATCCATGCTGGTAAATATGGTAGATCCCTGATTTATGGTTTTAGCTGGAAAATATTTTTTAAGGAATAAATTCATAATTTATTATGGTTAAAGTATGAAAATTAGAAAGGAAGCCACTCTGATTTTTCCCCACCAACTCTTCGGGAACACCCGGGTCTCTCACAGGAGCGAAAGGTATACTTAATAGAGGAACCACTATTTTTTGGTGATTATCACTACCCGTTACATTTTCATAAGAAAAAACTGGTACTGCACCGGGCATCTTTGAAATATTACCAGGATTTTACTGGAAAAACAGGGCTACCTGGTAGAATACGTGGAGTATCCTTCCACCTCTGATAGGGTATATCCTTTTTTCCCATCTGGAAAAAGAAAAAATAGAAACCCTTTACTGGGTTGATCTGATGGACTGGGCACTAGAAAAACGTTTAACTGGATATTGTAAGCTTAAAAAGATTAATTACATTGAAATGGATAGTCCGGCATTTTTAACTACCTGGGAAGAGATTAATGATTATTTTGCTGATAAAAAAAATTATTTTTTAACTTCCTTTTATATATGGCAGAGGAAAGGGTTGAATATCTTAATGGATAAGGAAAAACCGGTGGGTGGGAAATGGACCTATGATAAGGAAAACCGTAAAAAAATCCCGCAGGGGACAAAAATCCCCTTTATCATCCAGTTAAAAGAGAATAAATATGTAAAAGAAGCTAAACGGTATGTGGATAATAAGTTTCCCATAACCCCGGGACCACATCAGGGTTTAATTATCCCACCACCCATCAGGAAGCCCAAAAATGGTTTCAGGATTTTTTGGAACATAAACTACCCTTTTTTGGAGACTATGAGGACGCCATTATCTGATGAATCCTTTTTATTCCACTCGGTAATATCTTCTTCTTTAAATAATGGCCTTATAACACCTGATGAAATTTTAAAACAACTTTTAAGGGCCAGAAACATTCCACTTAATTCTTTAGAGGGTTTTATTCGTCAGATTATTGGTTGGAGGGAATTTTTAAGGGCGGTGTATATCAAAGACGGGTTAAAAGAGAGAACTACCAACTTCCTTCAAAATAAAAATAAAATGAATGAAAAACTCTACCAGGGACACACTGGCCTGGAACCCTATGATAAGGTGGTGCAAAAAGTTATAAAACAGGCCTTTACCCATCATATTGAGAGACTGATGGTTCTGGGTAATCTGATGTTGCTGGTGGACTTAGACTCCGATGAGGTTTATAAATGGTTCATGGAGATGTTTATTGATTCCTATGACTGGGTGATGGTCCCTAATGTATATGGAATGAGTCAGTATGCCGATGGGGGTCTTATTACCACCAAACCCTATTTTAGCTCTTCTAATTATTTACTCCGGATGAGTGATTTCTCCCGGGGTGACTGGTGCAAAGTATGGGATGGTTTGTTCTGGTGTTTTGTCAAAAAACATCAAGATTTAATTTCCAAAAATCCACGGCTGGCTGTTTTAAAAAGAAACCTGAAAAATAGAAAAAAAATGATAGAACATCATAAAAATGCCAGAAATTTCCGGAAAAATATAGGGTTCTTATGATGTCCAAACTTTAAGAAAGAATAAAAATCAAGAGATGGTATAATCCAGGTCTCCCTGGTTATAGAGTTTATTCAAATCAGGATAGTGTGTCAACTCATAGTTAGCATAGGGGTTGTTAAGGAAGGGATGGATTAATGCCCTGGCAATAAAGTAGTAAGTTGCTATGCGGCCGTAATATTTCCAGCTTAGCTCCACAAATAGGGGGAATCCACATCCGGGGTTGATGATGGGGTTTCCTTCACGTACCGTACCATGGAAATACATGGGTATGGGTCCTTCCTGGCCATTGCTTCGGGCAATTCCCATCACGTAGTCCATGGCATCATCCAGATTGTCAAATTCATAGCCATCAGCCCGGTAGCGGTATTTGTCCTCTGGCACTCCAAAGATGAAACTGGATACTACCTCACTCCAATCAATATCGGTACGATAACTATCAGGATTCACAAAGGCCATTTGAATGATCATTACATCCCCTTCCATGTAGCGGCGATAAGTGGAGTCTCCCCCATAGTGCACCACCATGACGGTGGGAGAACCTCTTTTTTTAGCATAGTCTGCCAGCACTTCTGAAGAGGGATGACCCGGATACATATCCGGGTTGGCCATTTTAACAAAATTTAAACGACCAACTGGTTCCACCGGACTAAAAGCACTTACCACGAAAAGATAAGCCCCAAAAATGAGTATTATTGCTATAAAAATGGCATTTAAAGTTCTGGACATTATAATCCTCTGTGTTGTTCCTGATTATTCTTTAATGGATTTACAATTATTTTAAAAAAAAATATTTTCTAATATAAAAATAGGATTTTCATTATAATGATGCAATATATAATACTTTACTTAATATACTTATGGGATACCTTACATAAACATATATTGTTAACCAAGTTTTATAAAAAATAAGCCCATAATCTATACCAAAACAAGTAAATTGCTTATTTTTAAGAGTAAGCTTTTTAATATAGCATTATTTTTAGTAGGGGAGGTTCATAAATGGATGAATTTGTAACGGTGGCTGGAGTGGATGATTTAGAATCAGGAGAACTAAAAAAGGTGGTTCATGAGGGCAAGGTGTTACTCCTGGCCCGGGTAGGGGATAACTATTACTGTGCTGATAACCGCTGCCCGCACCTGGGCGGAGACCTATCCCAGGGAGATTTAGAAGGTACCATAATTAAATGCCCGGTACATAAAAGTCAGTTTGATTTAAAAGATGGTAAAGTGGTCCGCTGGACCAACTGGTCTGGAATAAAACTGGCCCTTTCCAAGATATTCCGGCCACCTCGAGAAGTGGAAACCTACCCTTTAAAAATAGAAGAGGATAAAATAATGGTTCAGATTTAAGGTTTAAAGCCATTATTTAAAAATAATGATTTTTAATCCCCTTATATATCTTTAGAAGTTAATAGGGATCCATGAACTGATTTTTTTTTAGAGTTATAATAATTAGGGTAAAGGGGATTATCTTTATATTCCTCTCTGGACCAGGCTAATATTCAATATATTAATAACCGGGACATTATTCAAAAAATAAAGTATGGGCTTAAAAATAACTTATCATGGGTTTATTTTAAGGTAATTAATTCTAAAAATAAATTTTCAACCACTATAAATTTAAAAATAAACCCTAATAAATCCCGGTAGTGGTGAAAATGTTTTTAATTTCAGGAATATCCAGTGTGTTATCTGCAGTAGCCTGGAATGTTTTCTCCACGTCTTCATGTTTTATTTTTAACACCAGTTTTCCTGAAAATTCTATAGATTCCGGCGTTGATATTATTTCCATCCTGATAACTGAAATGTGGTTTAATGATTTTTTATCCACTTCCAATACCTGGGATGCATTTTCTAATTTTATGGATATGGGAACCTTTTCAGAATCAAAATCAACTGATAAGTCATCTGAGAGTTCAAGGGAATCCTGATAGTCATAGTTTCCTATAATACGTATGTAGAGAGTATCAACAGGATTTTTGTATTGGTATTTTACTAAAAAATGATTACTTTTCATATTATTTCATCCTTAAACTTTATTATATGTGGTAAGAAGTATTATATTTTTGTATTTTAAGCTAAATAAGGAAAAAATAAAAATGACCCTCCCTGGGAAAGAATTTATTTAATTCATAATTATTTCTCCAGTTTGGGCATCCACATAGAGAGAACCCTCCCGGACACTACCGGTAGAATAAGTCATGGACACATTCCATACCCAGGTGCGGTTTTTATCTGCAGGATCCCAATCCCGCTGGAACTCTTCGGTCCACCTGAATAGGGTGGTAGTACCGGCTACTCCAGGGAAACCTAAGTCTGCTGAACTCTCTTCGGCTATTTTTCTGGCCTGTGCTGCAGTAATATTAGTTTGTGGGGTTTCAGTTCCACTTTCATTTACAACTACGGTGGTCTCATTAATGGTTAAATTTTCTTCTAAGGGCTCTTCCGGTTCCTGCATTAAAAATAACGCTCCTACGCCTCCTATTACTACCAGGAGAATTATTATTACTCCAATTATTATACGGTTATTCACTATTTCACCTCTATTTTAGTTTTTCTTTAGTGGGTATGGTTACTATTATGTAGATTCTACTATTTTTATGCTATGATTTTTTTAGGAATCTTATGGTTGTTAAAATAAAAATAAATAATTTCAACCTGTTTAATACAAAGCGAACCATTTATTTAAGTGGATTTATATTTATCACTATTTTTCACTCAGAACATGCACTTCAAGTGTAAAAAAAAATATCACATTTTGCATTTTTATAAATTGTAATCCTAAAGTTTATATAGTGCTTCCTACTATTGGGTAATATATTACCTAAACTGGTAATATATTACTAATGGAGTACTAACATGAATGAGAAAATAATATATGTAAATTCACTGACTATTGCCTTTTTATCACTTTTAGCCACCTTATCCGGATTATTCTGGAAAGGCATCTATGCCCAGGACACCCTATCCTACTCATCCCAGATGATGGGACAGGATTTAATCACACTAATAGTGGCCATTCCCCTCCTTTTAATATCTCTCTACTTTTTATCAAAAAACTCCTTACGGGGAAGGCTCATCTGGATGGGAACCCTCTTTTACTTTTTGTACACTTACCTGTCCCTCACCTTCCTGGCATCATTTAATGCCCTGTTCCTGGTTTATGTGGCCTTGATGTCCCTATCAATTTTCACCTTTCTGGGAGAACTGCTGAATATGGATATAAGTCATATTAAGGAAAATTTCACTCCTGGATCAATTTACAAGGTCACTGCCCTATTCTTCCTGGTGGTGGCACTCTTTTTAGCTGTTATGTGGTTAAAGATGATTATAGATTCCCTCTTAAGTGGTGTTCCACCAATAGCCCTGGAGGGTTATACTACTCTGGTTATCCAGGCCCTGGATCTGGGACTTCTGGTGCCTCTGGCAATATTAAGTGCCTATCTACTACTTAAAAAAAGTAATTGGGGCTATCTCCTATCTTCTATATTCCTGATAAAGGCCTCTTTATTAGGAACAGCCATTTTATCCATGATTTTATTTATGGGGTTAAATGGAGTGGAGCTGGACCCGGGACAGGTTATCATATTTGTCTTACTTACCCTGGCCGGAATTTTTATTTCCCTGTCCTTCTATAGTAAAATCAAAGGGGACCATGATATAGTATAATAAATTAAATTTTAAGGGAGATTCAATTTAAAAGGCAACTACTATGAAAAATTCTGAGGATATCAAATCGGAATATGCCGGTGGAGAACGACTGGAAATGGAAAAATATATACTGGTAGTTTTATTTCTGGTACAACAGCGCTGGGGTTATGTAATTAACAAAATATTTGCCGAAGATGGGATAACCACCAAACAGTGGCTGATGTTAATCATAATTAACCAGGCGTTTAACCATGATCCTTCCATGCAGGAAGTGGCTGATGCCATGAGCACCACCCATCAAAATGTTAAACAACTTGCTTCCCGCCTGGAAAAAAGAGGATTTTTAACCATAAAACGGGATCCTCAAAACCGGCGTATATTAAGACTAAAAACAACACCGGCCTGCCAGGATTACTGGGAAAAAAGAACCAGAGACGATGCCCAATCAATATCTGCATTATTTCAGGGGTTGGAAAATGAGGAAATTAAACAATTATTCCAGATAATGGGCAAACTGGATAAGATATCCACTAACTTGTATCAGCAAGCTAAAGGATAAAATTGTAAAAAAGATAAACTGCGTCAAGTAGATAAAAAAAAGGATAATGATTATCAGTACTTCGTAAAGTAATTTTGTAAATTTGTTTAAATATGCTTTTTGGTTTTGGAAATTGGTTTTTAAATCTTTTTTTATTTGCAAATCTGTTTAATTTGTTTAATTTTTATTCTAAGTTAAGTTATTAGTTGGTGTT
>JAHRFX010000074.1 GCA_019084405.1 Methanobacterium sp. | reverse complement strand
TAATTTCAATTAAAATATCCTTAACACTTTTTGACACCTTTCATCCTCCCTCTGGTATTGATGCTAGTGTGACCTAATTGAACTACCATGACCTTTGGAGGTCAATGGATTCCTAATCCACCAACTAACGTGTAATATTCTAACCGTAGGAACTACGGGGCTTGCCTTTAGTAAAAATCAACACGTTAGTTGGTGGATTAGGAATCCATTGACCTCCACAGGTCATGGTAGTTCAATTAGGTCACACTAGCATCAATACCAGAGGGAGGATGAAAGGTGTCAAAAAGTGTTAAGGATATTTTAATTGAAATGAAAAATCTCTCAGAACTCATGGTGGACTTGTCATACTCGGCGCTTCTTTTCAATAGCAAAGATGCTGCAGAAGAAGTAATTAAACTTGAAAATAAGGTTAATAGACTTAACTATGAAATCAAAAAAGAGTCTTTACTTGCAGCCCGGTCAGTGGAGGATGCCGAAAAATTAACCGCTCTTTTGGAAGTGGGTGAAGCTGCAGAATCAATAGCTAATTCAGCTAAAGACATAGCTGATCTTGTACTTAAAGGCATAAAACCCCACCCGGTATTTAAAATGGTTATGGAAGAGTCTGATGAAATAATTGTCAGAGTTACTATTGGTGGTGGGTCAGATTTATCTGAAAAATCACTGGGTGACCTTTTGCTGGCCACCAGAACAGGCATGAGAATAATTGCTATTAGAAGAAATGAGTCCTGGATTTATGGCCCGGATCGAAACACCATACTTTCTGAGGAAGATACTCTTATAGCTAAAGGAAACGAAGCCGGGGCTGACTTTTTAGAAAAACTGGCTAAAAACGAGATGAAATTAGAAGATCTCTAATAAAAAACTTAGGTGAATAACTCATGTCAGTTGGTGATCCATTTGAGGAGCATAGAACGATTTTTAGTGAAGACCAAAGAATTCATGGAAATTATACTGACTCTATTAGTCAAAATAGTTATAATAATGTCCCGAAGTTTAATAAAACTATTTTCTGTTCCTTTAGCAGTGTTTAAAAAGTTTTCTATTTTTTATAATGATATTAAAAGAGTGTTGGGTGAAACTTTTGTAGCAATTTTCATCAGCATTTTTGGAGGCATTATTGCCGGTGTTTTTCTTTCTATGATGACCGAGCAACTGGAAGCATTTCCAGGATTACTGGTACTCATACCCGGTGCTATTGGCATGCGTGGTAACATTTTTGGTGCCCTGGGTTCCCGACTGGCATCTAACTTACATATTGGTACGTTGTCTCCGGAACTAAAAAAATCCCACGTTTTAAACTACAATATCGCTGCTTCATTAATTTTAACCGTACTCATGTCCATATTTCTAGCTTTTATGGCCAAGGGACTATGTATTTTACTGGGATTCGAATCCATGAATATCATTGATTTCACCATAATCTCGGTTCTAGGGGGCATATTCTCCAGCATGATTCTATTACCTCTAACCGTCCTTATTTCACTAAAAAGTTATGAAAATGATTGGGATCCGGATAATGTAACCACTCCTCTTATAACCACCGCAGGGGATATTTTCACCATTCCATCCCTCTTTTTAGGAGTTTGGATAATGCTTCTAATTCAGAACACCGCACTGGAGTTCATATTATTCGCTTTTTTCATTTTAATGGGCCTGGCTGGTTTGTTTATAGGTATCAGGGGGGAAGCGGATTTAAAGAAAATTGTAAAGCAAAGTGTCCCCACCTTGCTTATATCTTCGTTATTAGGCACCACTGCCGGTATCATTTTAAATAGCCGCCTGGGGATCATACTTAATAATCCCAGTATTTTAACCCTGGTACCTCTTTTTTCAGACCAGGGGGGAAACCTTACCAGTATATTAGGGGCTCGTTTATCTTCTGGTCTGCACTCCGGTTATATAGAAGCAAACTTAAAACCCGCCGAAGAAGCAATTAGAAATTTTGGGATTATAATTCTTCTGGCTGTAATACTGTATCCCTTAATAGGATTGATGGCACATTATGCCTCCACTTTATTGGGAATCCCTTCTATAGGTTTGCAGGAAATGGTGACTATAAGCACCATAGCCGGGATGTTTTTACTACCTTTAATCCTGTTATTCACCTTTTATTTAAGTATAGCCTCTCATAGAAATGGTCTGGATCCGGACAATATAGTGATACCCTTAACCACAAGTTTAACCGATCTTCTAGCTAATACATCTTTGGTGCTGGTGGTAGTGGCTATTCTGGGCAATATGGTTTATTAATATATTTTAATTTTTCAAACCGGCTTTTAGTACAAAATAACAGGGTTGAATTTGGAAAAATTCTGATTTTAATTCGTCTAAAGGAGTATCTACTGGTACTTCCACCACAAATATTTCAAAACTACCTGAAAATTCTTTTTTTAAATTTATATGCAAGTAAAAAACTTCATAATCCAGATTAGTTGACAGAGATTTTATATCATTATCCAGATTAAAAGGATGATTATTAAATCCTCTTATGTGATTAGATTTATGGTAGGATTGATCCAGTATCCAGTAAGTGTGAGGTGCAGTACCGGTGTTGATTAAATAATAACTGTGATCTTTCATTCGGGACCTCTCTATTCTAAAATTACGGCATATCCAGTAATCTTCACCATCTTCAATCCCATGATTTAGCTGGTGGCACTTTTCTATAAAACAGGGGTCTGGATTTACGGAATCCGGGTTGATATTCATATAAAGCAGGCGTTCCTGGCTTCTATAATCACATAAAACACTGCGATTCACCACCACCACTTCCTTACTTAATGATAGCTGAGAACTATCATGTATTACCAGGGGGTCTAAAGCATTATCTACAGGATAAATAACTATACTGCAATCCAAATAACTGGGAAAAAAATTTCCAGGGATTATCTTTCCATAATCTTTTTTTAACTTTAATATTTTTTTATAGGACAATAAGTGCCCCTCAGGGGGAGAATGATCATAATCCACACGGGATAACCCCGGGTATTTAATTTCGCCTACATTTAGTTCTTCCCAGTTATCTGGAGATCCTGGACTTTTTATTAAAATATCCGCCCCTTCATGGGCTAATCTCTCCAGAGAATTACGTGAACCATAATCCTGCATCTTATAGCTGACAGTATCCACTACTTCTGCAGATAAGCCCAATATAACAGTCAGTACTATAAGGGCTAACAGCAGGTCGGTGGAAAAAATAAATCCCCTATCATCCTGGGCAATATTTAACATAAAAAACCTCATTTTCAGGGTAATGGAATTCCATACTTACTTCGGTGAGCATTATCTAAAAATAATCCATATTCAACCCCTAAAAACTTTAAAGCCATATATTCACCAGGGTAAATATCTTCACTGAATATAACATGGTCAATGGATGAACTAGCTGTTAAAGGAATAGATTCATTTAAGGAAGGAATCAAAATAAATACTTCAACTCCGGGATGGATGCAAACTGCTTTTCCTTCTAAACGACACAAATAACAGGCTCCATCATCACTGTAGTGATAAAATCCATTATTTATACAGCTATCCCGTGTATTTTCATCTCCATGGATAATATATGATTCATAAGGGCATTTTTGAATAAGTAGAGGGGCTGAGGCATTGGTATAATAACTGGCATTGGCCACTCCTTTATCCTGAAGATATTCACTTAATAAAATCCCATAAAAAATACGGTTTTCACTACATTTTAAATCTCCATAAAATCCACACTTTATAAAGGGAAGGGGATCAACCAGCTGTGTTATGGGTACCTGATTAGATACCTTTTCTTCATGATAGAACTCTTTCTGACTTAAAAATAGGGTGGAATTAACTTCGATGTACCAGGGATCCTTAAATGGTTGCACCGAGTCAATGGTACATTTAATTTCCAGATCACTTCGAAGTTCATAGTCAGAGGTAAATTTATTTGTTCGAGATTGTAATTTATTTTTTATATACATGGAGCTATTTTCCAGAGCTAAATTATCATTTTTTACTTCTTCTCCTGTTTCATTCAGCACTTCTAAGGCTAATAGTGGAATATTCCTCTGGAGATCCTGGGAGGCATAATATATATTATCTGATTGGATGGCCTGTTCCGTAATATCACTTCCCATGTTAAATGTAGTTAATAAGCAAATTGAAAGTACCATGGCGGGCACCATAAGTAAAAGCGACATTCCACTTATTATATATCCTTCCTGATCCATCATTTCACCTGGAATTTCTAATATTTTTAATAACTTATTAGTAATTAAGTAATACACATATAAAAATATTACTATATTTTATAAATTTATTAAAAAAATTTTATATTCTTATGATCTATTTTTTTAACTCCTCTTCAAATTATAAAAAGCAAAATACCTATTTAAATAGATTATTTAATTATTAGATAGTTTATTAACGTTTATTTTATCAAAAGTGATAAAAAATAATATTATTAATTGATTCAAATTCAATAGAACGGTTTAATATCCTTCAGGATGTAATATAACCAAAGGCTTTAATTACCAGGAATTCAAACATAAAATGAACCAGGATTTTACTCGATATTAGGTTAATACAAATAGAATATAAACAATTACTAAACTTTAATAAATACATTGGAATAATAGTAGTATTTTGATTAGATACAAGTGTTTTTATATTATATAACGGAGGAATTAAATGACAGAGACCGTTAGAACATGGCGTCATATTTCACAACGCTACAACCTCATAGGATCTAAATGTTTACAATGCAATAAAGTATTCTTTCCCATACGTATAGTATGCCCTGAATGCAGGAGAAAAGGAAAACTGGAAAATATAAAATTATCTGGAAAGGGAAAAATATATTCTTATTCTGTAATTAATACACCTACCGAGGAATTCAAAGAAATAGCGCCATATACGGTAGCTATTGTTGAATTAGATGAAGGAGCTAAAGTAACTACTCAAATAGTCGACTGCGGACCCGAAGATATTCAAATAGGGGATGAAGTAGAGATGGTGTTTAGAAAAATTAGAGAACAAGGCGATGATGGAGTGATTTCATATGGATTCAAATTCAAGCTCAAAAAATAAGATAGGGGTAGTACTGGTGGGACATGGAAGCCGACTTCCCTATGGAAAAGAAGTAATCAATCAACTGGCAGAAAAATATCAAAAAGAAGAAAATTATCTGGTAAGCGTGGGTTTTATGGAAATGACCACACCCACCATTCCTAATGCGGTCAATGAATTGGCCCGGCAGGGCGTAGAAAAAATAATTGTCACTCCTGTATTTTTAGCCCATGGAGTACATACCAAAAAAGACATACCTCATATTCTGGGACTGGATAATGGCCATGAAACTGGCCACTCCCATAGCCATAAACACAAGCACCATGAAGATGATGAAGAGATTGATTTTTCCGGGGAAATCATATATACCGAACCATTAGGTGCAGATCCCCGGGTGGTTGAAATTATTAAGGATAGGGTTAACCATTCCTTATAATTTTTTTATTTATTTGCAGTGATTCCTTTAAGGGTGAATAATGCCCTCTAAAAAACATATTCTTTCTGAGGTGGGCGAAAAAAAGCTCATTGAACGAATTATCAAAAAAACACGTGATCTCCAACAGGACTATTATTCTAAGCATCCTCATATCAAAAAAAGCTTAGGAGATGACGCTGCTTTAATGGATCTATCCGAACTTAAACCTTCTAACAATTTTTTAGTAGTCAGCTCGGACATGCTACTAGCAAAAACTCATTTCCCATCCCAGATGAAGCCCCGGGAAAGGGGATGGAAAATAGTAACGGTTAATGTGAGTGATATATCTGCCATGGGGGCCATCCCCCAGGGACTTATTTTGTCTATAGGACTACCCGGGGACATGGAAACCAAGCACTTTGATGAACTGATGGAAGGAGTTCTGGAAGCCTGCAATTATTACCAAATACCACTAATTGGTGGTGATACCAATGAATCATCTCAGATGGTTCTTTCTGGAACCATAATTGGCTCGGTGGAAAAATCAAAGGTACTGATGAAAAGCGGGGCTCAACCAGGAGATCTGGTAGCAGTATCTGGTGATTTAGGATTAGCAGCAGCTGGATTTGAAATACTGCTCTCCTCTACCCGGGACCAGCAGAAAATTAAATCAATTTTACCAGAAAAAATTATAAAAAAGGCCCTAAAACAGGCCCTGAAGCCAGAAGCTAAAATTAAAGAAGGGATTATTGCAGCACAATCTGGCCAGATTAGCGCTGCTACAGATATTACAGACGGCCTGGCCAGTGAACTGGAAGAAATAATTAAGGCCAGCAATTTGCCACTGGGAATCAGGATATATGAAGATAAAATACCCCTAACAGACGAAGTAAAAAAAATCGGGGAATTTTTCTCTAAAAAACCATTAGACATGGCTTTACATTATGGGGAAGATTTCGAATTACTGTTTTGTATTAAAAAAGATGCTTTAGCTTCCCTAAAAGATAAAATTCAGCTTATGGTGGTGGGTGAAGTAACTTCTACTGGAAACATGGAAATAGTAAATAAGAAGGGAAAGATAAATATACTACCACCTGGGGGCTACCAGCACCTGGAGGGTTAGTATGAAAATGGAAGCTCTACTCTATGAAAAAAAAGAATACTCAGTCCACTGTAAAGTATGCCAACGCAGGTGTTCCATCCCCACGGGCAAAAGAGGATACTGTCTAACCCGGGAGAATATTGACGGGACCTTGTACACTTTAAACTATGCTGAGGTATCATCCATGGCAGTTGATCCGATTGAAAAAAAACCTCTATTTCATTTTTATCCCGGATCCCGGGTCTATTCCCTGGGGACAATAGGCTGTAATTTTAGTTGTAAGTACTGCCAAAACTGGAGCATATCCCAGGCCCATATAGATTCTTTTAAAACTAAATATATCTCTCCTGAAGATGTTGTAGCTAGTGCCAAAAGTTATAACTGTAAATCAATAGCCTGGACCTACAACGAACCAACCATGTGGCTGGAATACACTATTGATTCTGCTAAACTGGCCCATAAAAATAATTTAAAGACTATATATGTTACCAATGGGTACATGACCCCTGAAGCTCTGGAATTAATTGGACCCCACCTGGACGCGGCTAATATAGACCTGAAAGGAATGTCAGATAAATTCTACCAGGAACTATGCCAGGCTCGCCTGGACCCGGTACTGGAGAATATCATAGCCATGCATGATCTGGGCATACATCTGGAAATTACCAACCTCATTATTCCCGGTTATAATGATTCGGATAAGAACATAACTGATCTGGTGAATTTCCTGAGAGAAGAAGTTGGAAAGGAGGTTCCACTGCATTTTACCCGGTTCATGCCCCACTATAAAATGGATAATGTACCACCAACTCCTTTAGAAATTCTGCTTAAAGCCCAAAAAATAGCTAAAGATGCGGGATTAAAGTATGTTTACGTGGGTAATGTAGCTGGAATTGATGGTGAGAATACTTACTGCTGGAATTGCGGGGAACTACTTTTAGAAAGGAATGGATATGGGATTGGAATAAATAAGCTGGAAAAAACAAATAAATGTCCAGAATGCGGTTATAAAATAGATTTAACAAATTAATAAAATAAAGAAGTTCTATTCAGATAAACTAACCCTTTCAAACTTCTTTAACTTATCCAGTGGTTTAGTGGCATCTACCCCCACTTTGGTGGTGGTACCATCAGGCAGTGCTGCCGGATCCAGGGATGATCCTCTTGCTTTAGGTACAATTAAAATATCATCATCACCTTTAACTCGGGTGGCCATCGCATATTCCAGATCCTCAGGATTAAAGATATCTACATCCTCATCAACCACAACCACATGCTTTAAAGAAGGGTGGGCAGATAGAGCTGCCATAATAACATTTTTACCATCACCCGGGGTTTGTTTCTTGATAGATACTGCTGCATGCAGCCAGCAGCATCCACCTTCAGTTAAAACTACATTTTTTACGGTGGGAACAGTGTTTTGAACTGCATTATAAATACGAGGTTCCTGGGGAAGTCCCTGCAATAATCGGTGTTCAAAACCAGCAGGGAATATGGCATGGTACAGGGGATCTTTTTTAATATGCATTTTTTCCAACTCTATTACTGGTTCTTGACGAATAACGTCATAAGTATCAGTTAAATCAACAAATGGTCCTTCATTAGCCCTCTGATTTGCCAATATTTTACCTTCCAGTATTATTTCTGCTTCTGGAACTTCCAGATCCACAGTTTCACATTGTAAGAGCTTCATGTCTCCTCCATGAAAACTATTGGCTACTTCCATTTCATCAGCAGTTATAGAAATAGAGGTGGTGGTGGCCAGAAGAGTGGCCGGATTCATTCCAATGGCTATGGCTATTTCCAGATCTTCTCCCTGCTCTTCTGCCTGTTGATAATAAGTATAAAGATGCCGGGGCACAATTCTCACTGTAAGATTAGTATTATCCAGGACCAGCATCCTATGGATAGATGCATTACGGGTTCCATTTTCAGAATTCCGGGCTACTATAACTCCCGCAGTAATGTATGGTCCTCCATCACGTTTGTAATGGGTTAGGATGGGCAATTTACTTAAATCGGCCTTAGAAGATGAGTAATTTTTTGATATTTTGTCAATATTATGGACAGGGAGAGGGTTTTCCATACCCTGCACTATTTTTGAAGTGATATCTCCCACCTCACAGTTTAAAGCAAGGGCTATTTTTTCCCGGGTATTACATATCCCGGATAATACAGGTATAGGAGATTCTTTCAGGTTTTCCAGGATAACCACATCTTTAGGATGCTTTCTTAAAATTTCAGATGCTTCCAGATGGGTGGAAATTTCTTGATCTATTTTAATAAAGTCAAATTTTTCTTCCAGCTGATTTAAAAAGGTTTTCATATATGCACCACCAGTACAAAATTCTTTTATAGCTTGATAAAGGACCTACAAATAATCCAAAACTTCACTTCTGAATATTATTAAGAGAGTAGTTATTTAATTATTCTCCTCTTAATCCTAATTTATTAGATATCAATTCAAATATTATTCTTTAATTTCACCTGATTCTACTGGAGCGCCACTGATGGGGTAAATGAGGTAAACGAAATATAAACAGCTTATTGAAAGCCGTTTCCTACCTGAACCCGGTACAGATAATAGATTCTATGATGGGGCTATAATGTAAAAGTTAGTTATAATACTGTTGTTTTGGAGAAAATAGTAACGATCCCCAACATTGGTTCTGATGCAATTGATGAAACATCATCTCAACCACAAGAACCTGCTAGCTCCACAGAATATTCTAATAACTATCTGCTTATATTAATTTTAATTATAATAATAGCTGCTTCGGGGGCTTTAATTTTTTATAAAAATAAGTAAAAAAAAAATAATAGGGGTGATTATTCCGCTGCCTTATTTTTCAACCGTTTAACCCGGTCATCCAGTTCCTTATTACCCAGGGCTAATATTTCAGCAGCTAAAATAGCAGCATTTCCACCATTAGCCACTCCTACTGTACCAACAGGTACACCAGGAGGCATATTGACCATGGAAAGGAGAGAGTCAAGTCCACCCATCCTTAAAGGGCAGGGAACTCCAATAACTGGTTTTTCACTTAGAGCCACCACTGCTCCTGTAACATGGGCCGAGAGGCCGGTTATGGCAATAAATAGCTTAACATCCTTCATTCTTTCCATGTATTTTTCAAAACGTTCAGGATAGCGTATTGGTGAGATAACATTTAAATCATAGGTTATACCCATTCTATCCAAAAAATTAGTGGTTTTTTTGGCCACATCCATATCAGAATAGCTTCCAGGAATAACTGCTACCATGGGGGTATCTGTTGAAGCAGGTTCCTCTGTAACCTTCACTTCATCTACTGATTTGAAATCAATATCTTCAGGGAAATAGTAATTTCCTTCCATATTATTCAACAGTTGACTTTCATCTCTTTCTACTTTGTCATAAAAGCCTTCTCTTAACTGGGAAAATCTTTTTCTAACTTCTTCGTCATTTATCCCTATAATTTGAGCTGCCAGAAGAGCACCATTTTCACCCCGGTCAATTCCTACGGTTGCTACCGGTGCCGGGAAGGGCATCTGGGAAGATGCAAACAGGGCATCCAGTCCTCCTACCTTAACATCTACCGGAACCCCCACCACTGGTCGGTGAGTATTGGCGGCAATCATACCTGGAAGGTGGGCAGAAAGTCCTGCAATCCCTATAAAAACCTCTACTCCTCGACGAGTAGATTCTAAAACGATTTTTTTTACTTTTTCATGTGTTCTGTGAGCCGAAGCTACTCTTAAATCATATGGTATTTTCAGCTGTTCTAATATATCCAGGGCTTTTTCTGCAATATTATAATCAGAAGCACTGCCTAGAAGTATCATTACTTTAGGTTTCATGGTTTAGATTCACCTTTATACAATTTTATGGCACAGTAGATTTTTCTAGTGATGGGTTTGGATATGTGTCTTCCAGAAGTTTTATAACTCCTAGAAGACAATATATCCTTGGTTTTACTATGGTATCTATAGATTGTACTTATAATAAACTTCTGGAAGACACATATCCAAACCCATCACTAGAAAAATCTACTGTGCCATAAAATTGTATAAAGGTGAATCTAAACCATGAAACCTAAAGTAATGAT
>JAHRFX010000094.1 GCA_019084405.1 Methanobacterium sp. | reverse complement strand
TAGGGATATTTTGCACAGAAGAGCTGTCTAAGAAACATAAATACTCATTATCCAGATTTAAATTCATTGTTTTTTTAAAAGCTGTTCCTCAGCATCTTCTGGTCGATCTGAATATTTAGGAAAAGGTTTACGGTATGAAAGGCCTAATTTTTTAGTAACAATCTCCCAAACCTGTTTATAACTATATTCCACACCAAATTCATCATAAATTAACTTTTTAGCATCTTTAATACTATAATTCTCATTTTCGGCTTTCAATAAATTTTTTAATTCATCTAACTCATCATCTGATAAAAAAGAAGGTCTACCACCAGCATATTTAGGGAATAAACCATCAATACCTTCTTCATTAAATCTCCTCAACCATTCAGAACCAGTATTCGGATGAACTCCTACAAACAAAGCAGCATCTTTAATCGAACCAGTTGAAACAACCTTTTTAATGAAAATAGCTCTTTTATATGCTTTACACATAATTTTAGCTTCACTAATAATATCATCAACAATTTTCAAATCAGATTCTTTACAAATCAAAGAACCCTTCCTTCTAAAATCATTTTTCAGAAATTCAGCTTCATTTGACATAAAAAATAATATATCCACCATACCTAATAAAAATTTCGTAATATACTATAATCAGAAATTCAGTGCTATGGGCATATCCCCTGAAGATATCCAGACCCTGGAAGATATTAATAAACTCCCGTTCACCACTAAAGATGATTTAAGAGAGGTATATCCCTTTGGAATGTTTACCGTCCCTCGTAAAGATATCATTGAAGTCCATACTTCTTCTGGTACCGCCGGGAAACCGGTAGTATCAGGATATACCCTGGAAGATATTGAATTATGGAGTGAAGTGATGGCCCGGGGATTGACCATGATGGGAATAACTGAAGATAATATTATTCAAAATACTCATGGTTATGGACTATTTACCGGAGGATTTGGAGTCCATTATGGTGCCCAGAAAATAGGAGCCACGGTTATTCCTATTTCCACCGGCCAAACCAGAAGGCAAATTGAAATTATGAAAGACTTTGGGACTACAGTTATGATTTTTACCCCATCTTATGGATTATACCTATCAGAAGTGGCCCAGGAAGAAGGATTGAGTAGTGAAGATACCGATTTAAAGGCCATTGGATTTGGGGCAGAGATGTGGACCGCTCAAATGAGAAAAGAGATAGAGAAACGATTTGGAGTCCAGGCATTTAATATATATGGTTTAACTGAAATCATGGGCCCTGGTGTGGCCATAGAATGTAATCAACAATCAGGACTACATATTTGTGAAGATCATTTTTATCCCGAAATCATCAACCCCCAAACCACAGAATCATTAGGTGCGGATAAAACAGGAGAACTGGTATTGACCACTTTAAGCCGGGTGGGAATGCCTATCATTAGATTTAGAACAAAGGACATTACTGCCCTTAGATATGAGCCATGTGACTGTGGAAGAAATATGGTCAAAATGGATAGAATAACTGGCAGGTCAGACGATATGTTAAAAGTTCGTGGTGTGGCGGTATTCCCCTCTCAAATAGAAAAGGCTTTGTTGAAAATTGATGGTCTGCAGCCTCATTATCAGATTATTGTAACCCGCCCTCATCTTCTGGATGAAATAGAAGTAAAGGTGGAAACATCCCAGGAACTTTTCTCTGATGAAGTTAAAGAAATGGTCCGCATAAAAAAGAAAATAGAAAGTTACATTGAAAATGAAATAGGTTTAAGGGTTAATGTTACTCTGGTGGAACCAAAAAGCCTTCCCCGAAGTGAAGGTAAAGCTGTAAGGGTTATTGACCAACGAAACATACATTAATGGTTATTGATGGTGGAATTATTGGTCATTAAATAAAAAATTAATCAGGAAGATAACATGAAAATAAAACAAATATCCGTTTTTCTGGAAAATAAAAAAGGAAGATTATGGAAAGCTCTAAATACCCTAGCTGAGAATGGAATTAATATTAGGGCCTTATCCATCGCAGATACTTCAGAATTTGGGATTTTAAGGCTTATTGTTCCAGAACCCCCAAATGGCTGAAAAAATTCTTACTGAAAATAATTTCGTGGTAAAAATCAAAGAAGTAGTAGCCGTGGAACTTGCCGACCATCCCGGAGGCCTTTCCTCTATTTTAAAAATTCTTAACGATTCTGATATTAATTTAGAATATTTATATGCATTTGTACATGAAAAGAAAGATAAAGCCATATTACTTTTAAGAACTGATGATCTGGATCTGCTCATTAAAGTCTTAAAAGAATCAAAAATAACACTGGTTCCTGCAGAAGAAGTTTACAATCTTTAGAATACCTGTAAATCAGGTAATATCTTTTTTTACATCTTCCAAACTGTATTGAATCCCTTCTTCTTCCAGTTTACGAGTAATACTACGGTTCATCTTGCCTACCGCGAATACCAGTACATTAAGTCCTCTTTTAGTAGCAGCAAGTGTGGAATAAGGGGTTGCAAATTCAAAGTCAACTTTAATATTCAGTTTATCAGCCACTGCCCGGGAAACAGTACCCATAATACCCACCCTATCAAAGCCGGTGCGGTATATTCTTTTTATTTTTTCAAGATCTGTAGCCCGGGAACCCCCTTCCTGAATGGTAGGTAAATTCATGATTACCACTTTGCCGGGTTTTAATTCAATTATTCCTTCCAGTCCCATCAAAGCCACATCCTCTCCTTTTTGAGCATCATTTAAAGCTTCACCCTGGGCTGATGTTGAGGATTTAGTAGCATACAAGGTACCATCATCCATAAATAGGCCTACTCTATCTCCAGAAGTCAAATTTTCACTGGCAATAGCCGGCCAGATAGATTTGTAGGTATTCATAGTATCCAGTACGGTTTCAGAATATTTTCGCAAATTCAGGGCTTGTTTTTTTAATTTATCAATACCTCTTTTGGTAATTTTGTAAGGAGAACGCCCTGTTCCTGATTCAACATATCCATCATCTACCAAAGTCTTCAAATTTTCAGAAACCGCCTGTACAGTTATTCCTAACTTATCAGCAATATCTTTTTGTCTTAAATGAGGTTCTTGTTTTGCAATTTCTGCTAAAATTTGAAAATGAGTCATTTCGCCTCTTTTTTTGAATATTTTCATGGTAATACCTGATCTTTATTTCAAATTCTAGATTAATAGAGGATATATATGCAGGAATATATTTTAATAGATTAATAAATGCAGTGGTTAGAATCAGTTAATTATACCTTTTAAAGTGCTATTGAATATTTTTAAAAATTGATCCTGATTTTTAGAAGGGATATATGCCCCACAGGCAACTGCATGTCCACCACCACTACCTCCCACTTTAGGGGCAACTTTTCTTATAATCTGACCAAAGTGTATTCCATCATAAGCTAAAAGTCGGGAACATCGCAAAGAAACTTTTAAAAGGTCTTCTCCATTATCAAGTTGAGAAAACCCAATTATAGGCTTTTTCCAATCGCCATGACTTAGAACCATCCCGGTAATGGTACCTACCACCTCACTTTTGATTCCATTACTATGGAAGTACTGCAGGTTATCCAGGGGTATAATTGATTCATTATCTTCAATCATCTGTATTTTTTCCGCCAGATATTGACGGTGTTTTCTAGTTAAGCGTTCTAATTCATCCATGGCCAGTATTCTATCGCCTTTTAATATATCAAGAGCCACCTCAGGATTTTTATTTCTGCTGCATGCGTTTACTGCAGTTGAAAATTCAGACGCATCTCTTAGAGTAGTTTTTTCTTCTTCATTTAAGAATTCATAATAATCCCCGGCAACCAGTTTAGGAACATGTTTGATATATTTTTCAGGAACTTCCTGGGATAGTAATTTAACCAGTTCCGAAAAAAGCCGGGTTTTCTCATTTGATGTCAAATCAGATAGTGTACGTAACCTATTACCATATCGCCGATCAATATCAAGTTTTTTTAATAATAAGATTACTTCAGTTTTGTTATTGGTTATAGGAAGAGTTACATCACTGAAATAGGATAAAGCAATAATTAATGGACGGGTTTGTCTACCGTAAATAGCCAGATCTGCAGCAGAATCCACCAGCCCCTGACGGGTAGCATCTTCCAGTATTGACTTATTAATACCTTCTAATTTACCAGTATGGGTATTTTGCATATCACCCACTGCAGAAAGAACACCTATCCAACTTAAATCATAAAATCCAAATTTTTTTGCAAGTAAGTAGCACATCCCCCCTCCTGAAATCTCATAAGAACCATCAATACCATGAAAAAGAGGATTTATTTCCAGAAATCTTCCAGAAAGTTTAGAATTATAATTCAAAGACCTTACAGGAGGATGGTGGTCCAGTACCAGTATCTGGGATGAGGATGTAGAAAGTTTATCAATACCCTGTCCCGACCCCATATCAGAAAAGATGGTTAGCTCATTATTTATTTTCAGGTCTTCCAGTTTATCCAGACTAATAAATTCGATTTCATGTTCTTTGTCCAGGCGGTCCAGAATAGAGGATAGAATGGCCCCCGCACTTATTCCGTCACAATCATTATGTGAATAAATTTTAATATCCTCTGCTGAATTAAGCATTTGTTGGGCTTTAGAAAAAGATTTATTCATATTTTCTGGTAAAAGAGGAGTCATTTAATAATTCTCCGGATTATTTTGATTTTCTTAAATGGAATTTTAAAGTAGTATAATAACTATTCTGATTTTATTATTAATTATGAGCTTCATATTAATAAATATGTCGATATTTTAAGTACTGATGCCTCATTTTTTTAAAAAAAAATAAAAATTTAGGAGCGGCTGCCTTTTATCATATTACTTATTTTTAAAAGGATTTCCCTTTTAGATATTTCCCCCCGTTCCACAATAATGCGCCCTGAATTATCATACCATGATCCCGGAAAAGACTTATTATTCTCAGTTTTCGGGCTTAAATTTAGTTTTCGAGCTGCCCGGGAAATATCACTTAAAGAAGGTGAAGATACAGCTTCTTTTTTTGGAATTTTTCTACCTTCTTTTCTTGTTTTTTTTGAATCAATATAAACCGGCCAGATAGTAGTTTTCATAATCCAAACCTCATTTAATTATCCATCACTTGAGCTAGTTTCTCCAGCATGTCCTTAAAGGTGTAAACATCCGGCATAACTGGCTCGATTTCATATGAATCCAGAACTTTCCTGGTAATCGGACCTATTGCAGCAACAATTATTTCTTTATTTCGCAATATATCCACCACTTCTTCTTTGCCTTCATCTTTTGCTGTTTTAATTAGATTTTTTACAGTTAAAGGACTGGTGAACATTATAATGTCAATTTTAAGGTTTAATATATCATCGATCAGCTCGTAGATTTTTGATTTATCCTCAGGGATTTCTGATTTATAGGCGTCGGCCAGGATCACTTCAGCACCCCTATTTTTGAGACCGTGGGGAAGTGTATATCTTGCAACCATAGTCCGGGGGAGGCCTATTTTCATCCCTGCAATTTCAATTTTTTTAAAAGCCTCTAGCAAACCCTCGGCAGTATATTCATCTGGTATTAAGTGTGGTTTAACCCCAAATTCATGCAATTTTTCTCCAGTTTTAGGGCCTATAACTGCAATTTTTAAGCCAGGAACATCATTTAGATTACAGTATTTGAAAAAGGATTCTATGGCTCTTGGAGACGTAAAAACCAGCCAATCCAATTCGTGAAGGATGCTGCATAGTTTCAACATTTCTTCCGGCTTGGAATCTTTAAGTTCAATGGTAGGTGTCACAATGGGGATTGCACCGTAAGATTTGACCATTTCAACTGAATCTGTGGCTCTTTCTGCAGGTCTGGTTATCACAATTTTTTTCCCTTTTAACCCCTTCATAATTAACCTCTTTTAAATTAATCATTTAATTTGATTTATTTGTTTGAAAACATCCACTACATCTCCAATAACTAAAAGTGCAGGAGGATTAATCTCTTTCTGAGCAATATTTTCCAGATTGCCCAGTATAATTTTCTCTTTCGGGCTGGTTCCATTTTCAATAACACATACCGGAGTTTTAGGATCCCTGTATTTCATCAATTCTTCAGTATTCTCTTTAATTTGACCAATTCCCATTAAAACTACCACAGTATCTGCAGTGTAATCCCATTTAACCTGTTTTTCTTTTTTAGTAGGATCTTCATGCCCGGTGACTACAGTGAAAGATGTGGCTACTCCCCGGTGAGTAACCGGGAGGCCGATGGTGGTGGGTACTCCAATAGCAGAAGTAACCCCTGGTATCATCTCTACTTCTAATCCTTCATCTAAAAGAGTTAAAACCTCTTCGCCACCTCTTCCAAATACAAATGGATCTCCTCCTTTAAGCCTGACTACAACAGAGTTATTTTTAGCCTCTTCTACCAGGATGTGGTTGATTTCATCCTGACTCTTATAATGCTCACCAGCTTTTTTGCCCACATATATCAATTTGGCCCCTTTAGCATGTTTTAAAATCTCTTCATTAGCTAAACGATCATAAATAACTACATCTGCTTTTTCTAGTGCTTTTACTGCTTTAAGTGTGATTAGTTCCGGATCTCCTGGCCCGGCTCCTACTAGATATACTACCATGTTTCAACCTCTTTAGATAATATTAATTTAATTTAAAGACAGAAATTTGAATACAACTTCTGTTTTATGATGGTTAAACTATTTTTCAGTGCTTGAAATCCTTGCAAGGGCCTTTTTGTAATAAGTATGAGAATCATAATCCCTACGCACATCGCCTTAATTTAGATTTTTAATCCAGTGATATTTCTTTAGCTATAACTATATAAAAAAATAGTTTTAGATTAAGATATTCCCTTCTGGAATAAATTATTTTTTTAATTTAATAATTTATCATACCCTTAAAAAAGTTTAATCCATCAGAGGACCCTAATATGGATTCTGATGCTCTTTCCGGGTGGGGCATCACGGCACATACTAAACCGCTCTCATCACAAACTCCAGTTATGCCTTCCAGAGACCCATTAGGGTTCTCACCATGGAATTTTAGAACAATTTGATCCTGGTCCTGAAGCAAATCCAGATCAGGATTGTAATAACGACCTTCAGCATGGGCCACCGGCATTTTTATTAGCTGGTCTTTCTCAAAACTCCGGGTAAAAGGAGTTCTGTTTGTTTTAACCTTAAGCTGGGTCCACTGGCAGTTGAATTTAGGGTTTTCATTCACAGTGAATACTCCCGGAACAAGTCCCACCTCAGATAATATTTGAGCACCATTACATATTCCTAAAACGGGTTTTTCTTCTGCCACCAGTTTTTTTATACCTTCAATTGCCGGGGTAATGGCTGCAATAGCACCTGCCCTTAAATAGTCCCCATAAGAAAATCCGCCTGGAATAACCACTGCATCCATATGCAAAAAGTCATTTTCCTTCCACCAGACATATTCTGGCTCTCCTCCAGCAAGTTCCAGGGCATGATAAACATCCCGATCACAATTAGAACCAGGAAACCTTATTACTCCAACTTTCATTATTGAATCCTCTTTTATATCTTTATATCCATTTAATCCTCTTGAGGATTAATATCTATATGGTAATCATGAATCACCGGATTGCACAGGAGTCTCTGGCACATGTCATCTACTTCATTTTTTACCAGTTCTTCACTATCCTCATCCATAGAAAACTTTACAATATCAATAGTATCTGTTTCATGGACGTTATAACCCAAAAGGGCAAGTGCTCTTTGGATGGTTGATGCTTCAGGATTTAACATCCCTTTTTTTAGGCTAATCTTTACTTCTACATCGTATTTCATAACATCACCGCAACTGAATCTTAATATAAAAACTAATTAATGTTATATCCTCTTAAATTAATTGTGCTCAAAGGCTTATATAGATGTAAATTCAATTATAGTGATATATTGTGATTTTGATTAAATATAATGATATCCATTGATATCACTAAATATTTTAAAATTTATAAAAACCCAAATAATAACTGGATTATGGTCAAATTGGCCTTAAAGGTGAAATGATGTGTGGAATAGTTGGATGTATCTTAAAAAAAGAAAAAACAGCTCCTGTATTATTAGAATGTGTTAAAAAACTTGAATATAGGGGTTATGATTCTGTGGGAATTGCTACGCTCACTTCAGAGATTCACATCAAAAAGGACCGGGGAAAAATTAGTGAAGTTGATAAAAAAGTCAGGCTTTCTGATTTACCAGGGAATATGGGTATTGCCCATGTAAGGTGGGCCACCCATGGAATACCCACTAAAGTTAATTCTCACCCCCATACCGACTGTAATGGTACGGTTGCGGTGGTTCACAACGGTATTATTGAAAATTTCAAGGAACTTAAAGCAGATTTAATTTCCCAGGGGCATGTATTTAAATCTGAAACAGACACAGAAATCATACCACACCTTATAGAAAGAAACATGGAGTCCGGTAGCAACCTGGAGAATTCTCTAAGGGCCGTTTTAAAAGATATTCAGGGATCATATGCTATAGCCGTGATGTCCAGTTTAGAACCTGGAAAAATTATAGGAGTTAGGAAGGAAAGTCCATTAATTGTAGGAAAAGGAGATGGAGAGTATTTCCTTGCTTCAGACGTACCTGCTATTCTAAAACATACTAAGAACATCATATACTTAGAAGACGATGAAATGGTAATCCTGGATAAAAAGGGAGTCACTATTAAGAATAAACTGGGTGAAATAACTAAAAAAGAGGTTCACATAATCGATTGGACTCCTGATATGGCAGAAAAAGGAGGTTACGATCATTTCATGATTAAAGAAATACATGAACAACCTGAAGCTATTAAAAACACCCTCATGGAATTAGGAGACATTGAAAAAATAGTTAATAAACTGGGAAATGTTAAAAGGATTTGTTTTGTAGCCTGCGGAACATCATATCATGCTTCTTTAATTGGCAAATACTTGTTTGAAAGTTTGGGAGGGATACCCACTGATGTTTTACTGGCCTCTGAATTTAAATATTCTGCCGGGTCTCTGGATAAAGATACCCTGGTTATATTAATCAGCCAATCTGGTGAAACCGCGGATACTCTTAAAGCACTTAGAAATGCTAAAAATACCTCAAAAACATTGGCTATCGTGAATGTGCTGGGAAGTACCGCTACCAGGGAAGCGGATCACATAATTTACACCAGGGCAGGTCCAGAAATTGGAGTGGCTGCCACCAAGACTTATATCAGTCAGCTGACCTGCATATATATGCTGGCGGGATTATTATGTGGGCACGGTGATCTTATTGATAAACTACACGAAATACCCCAGATTATACAGAAAATGCTGGATAATGAAGATTATATTAAAGCTATAGCTCAAAAATACAGGGATGCTCAGGACTTTTTCTTTATTGGCAGGGGTTTTTCTTATCCTACTGCCCTGGAAGGTGCCCTGAAACTAAAAGAAATAACCTATATCCATGGTGAGGGCTATGCTGCTGGAGAATTAAAACACGGCCCCCTGGCTTTAATTGACGACGAGGTACCGGTGGTTGCAGTTACTCCACCTGGAGAAAGTCATGATAAGACCGTTAGCAATGTAGAAGAAGTAAGAGCCAGAGGAGCCCATGTAATTGCCGTGGGTGCCGAAAGTGATGAAGGTCTCCAATCAGAAGCAGAAGATGTGATGGGAGTTGATGATTCTATTGATGAAGTTATGTCCCCCATACCTTATGTGGTACCCTTGCAACTACTTTCCTATTATATGAGTGTGGCCCGGGGCATTAATCCAGATAAACCCAAGAATCTGGCTAAGTGTGTTACAGTGGAGTAATTATTAAAATAAAAAATCATTTTTAATAAACCTACTCCTCTTTTTAATCCTGAAGTCATTAATTAGCATGTAACATTTTTAGAAAAAATATACTCTAATCTAAATACCCTGACATATTTTTTTAAAAATCGCTGAAAATTTTTCAGTTTGTTTTTTTTGGGAGTATTTTTTACTGATCTTAACACATTGCTGGGAAACCTTTTTTTTCCAGGAAAATGGTTTTTCATAAATTTCCATTATTTTACAGGCAATGGTATGTGGCTGATTATTTTCCAGAATTAAAAAATCCAGACCTTCTTTTTTGAGTGTTTCGTGAGCACCGCAATTTGGGGTAACTAACGGTATCATACCTGCACTCATTGATTCTAAAATAGAAACACCATATGCTTCATAATCAGCCGGGTGTATATACAAGGAACATTTTTCTAAATAAGGCTTAATATCATCTTTCTGTCCTTCTTTATGCAGCCAGCTATAATCAACGTCCACATCATCACCACTGGAGCCAACTAAATAAAGTTCGAAATCATGATCCTTATTTAGAAGTTTTAAGGCATCTACAAGTAGATCATACCTCTTATCAAATCTTTTATTTCCAATGAATAATAGTTTATTGGACTGGATATCAGCATTTATTTCAAAATGATTATTAATCCCAAAGGAATTGACCACATATATTTTGCCATTAAAATATTTCGAAGCTTCTTTTTTATTCAATTCAGATATGGAAATAATAGAATCAACTTTAGATACAAAAAATCTCATGATTTTCGATTTTAAAATGGGAGAATGGGGTAATATATAAAAAAGATTATCGGCATTTAAAAGAATTATCTTCATACGAGGATTGAATATCTTTTTGATATATGCATATGGTAAGCACATTCCGCCTTCTAAAAAAGCTATATCATAATTATTATCCCTAATTGCACCAAATAGCCTTAGTAACATTTGAAAATAAGTATTACCTGCATTAGCATAATCAGATGTTATAACAGATGCAAATGCTCCATGAACCGGGTGAGATCCCTGGTGAATATATAATATTTTTTTATTCATTTGACTCTTTTTTAGTTTTGTAAAGTGACCCTATAACTGGATAGGATAAGATTCAATATATTTTAATAGGTCAACTATATACTCATTTTTAATAATGGAATAAAATTTGAAGGGTTATTAATGAAATGTAAAATATGTGACAATCGTCTAAAAAATAAAGTTTTTTTAATTAAAGAAATGATGTTCGGTTTTAATGAAGATTTTAAGTATATGGCATGCTCTAAATGCAGATGTTTGCAATTAATAAATTCTCCGGATGATTTCAGCAGATATTATAACTTTGATGATTATTATTCCTTCAAAGACGACGGAAAATTAAAAAGGCTGCTCAAAAGAAAGTGGATTGAGAACGTTTTATTTAAAAATAGTTTAATAGGTAGATTACTGAGTTTAAAGTTTCAAAAAAGTTTTTTTGATATTCTGGCACTTCAAAATATTGATAAAAAAACTAGAGTTCTGGATATTGGGAGTGGGAGCGGTGACCTGATAATAGCATTAAATGATATGGGTTTTGAAAAGGCAGTGGGTATAGACCCCTATGTAAAAAATGAATCAAGTTGTATAAAAAAAAATAATATACACCAGATTAGTAGCTCGGAAGAATTTGATCTAATACTATTTGATCACTCCTTTGAACATTTAATAGATCAAACCAGCGTGCTAAATAAGGTCCACGATCTATTATCTCCTGATGGAACGTGTATAATAGCCATGCCTGTAAAAAATGATTATATCTGGGATATTTATGGTGTGAACTGGGTTCAGATTGATGCTCCACGCCATATTCTGCTGCATACCCGGGAGAGTTTTGATATCCTCCTTGGAAAAAGCGGCCTTAAAATCCAGGAAGTAATATATGATTCAGATGAGTTCTTTTTTTATGGAAGTGAACAATATAAAAGAGGTATAGCACTTATGGATGGTGAATCCTATTTAATTAATCCTAAAAAAAGTATTTTCACTAAAAAAGAGATAGGGGAGTTTCGAAAGAAAGCACTTCTATTGAATAATAAAAATTTAGGGGACCAGTGCATTTTCATTTTAAATAAAAAAAATGATTAAAATAGATAAATAATGGATTATTAAGGCCTCCACTTTAAAATAAAAAATTTTTCTATCTCCTTAAAAGGATATATTCTTTTAATTCTCTTTTTTTTATCTATAACTCTTTTTAATCCAGTGTAAGCATCTTTTTTAGCTTTTAGTATAATATAATTCCCCCGGGCTAAATTTAAAAAAATCTGGGAAATTTCTGCAATCATTATTAGGGGGAAATTCCAGAGGAGGAAGGAATAAGGTAAGTTCTTGAATAGTGTCCAGGTATAATTTCTCCAGTTATGATATACTGTAAATTCACTTAGTGGTAGCTTAGTCCCTCCTTTGTAGTGCCAAACCACTGCTTCAGGGCAGTACCAGGAAGACCATCCGGCCCATCTTAAACGCAGAGCCAGATCAAAATCTTCATAATAAGCAAAGAAATCCTCGTCAAAATATTCTCCATCAATTTCAACATCTTCCAGGGCTTTAATTTTATACAAACAGGCCCCGGCACAGCACCCTAAAATTTCTTCTTCAACATCATATTTTTCAGGATTCTCATAGGCACCTCTATTAAAACCGAGTCCATTTCTGGAATATTCCAGACCAGCAGAATCCAATAAATCAGGGTGTTGTCCCCATATCATTTTAGGTTGGATACTTCCTGCTTCAGGGTGTTTATGGGCAGAAGAAATTAATTTTTCCAGAAATTTTCTTTCCACCGCAGTATCATTGTTCAAGCAAATGATATACTTACATTCCGGGTCTTTAAATGATTCTATTATGCCCTGATTATTTGCTTGAGCAAAACCCTTATTTTTAGAATTTTTAATGATTTTAATTTTATTTGAAGAAATTTCAACAGAATAATTTTCAGTAATATAGTCCAACGATTCATTGTGGGGCGAATTATCCACAAATATTATTTTAAAATCATTATAAGTTTGATTCAAAATTGAAGAAAAATATTCTTCTAAAAATCTTTTTCCATTATAATCAGGGGTTATAATATAAGTCTCAGGCATGGAAAACTCCTAAAAATTTTTATATACACTTAAAATAGATTTAAGAATATTATCCCAAATGAAATATCTTTGAACCTTTTCATAACCATTTAATCCCAGTTTAGTGGATTTAAAATGGTTTTCAAATATAAACCTGATTTTGTTGCCTAATCCATCTAAATCGTAAGGTTCGACCAGAAAACCATTATAACCATCTTCCACAACTTCAAGGACTCCCCCAGAAGCATAAGCAACCACTGGAATTTTACAGGCGCCAGCTTCAGCCAAAACCATTCCAAAACCTTCCCGGGTGGAAGGCAGTACCAGGACACTGGATTTTTTTATCTCTCTTATTAATTCTTCATAACTCAAGTTATCTAAAAATTTAACATGATGCTGGAGATTCATTTGGAGGGTTAAATTAATTAAATTTTCTTTTTCTATACCCTTACCCACTATTACTAATTGAATATCGTTTATTTGAGTTTTTAGTGAATTGATAACCTTCAGTAAATGGTCAACATGTTTATGAGGTGCTAAACGTCCCACGAATATTAAGGTATTCTCCTGCTTGTTACTGGTTTTTAATGAATCAATTAATTCCAGATCCACTCCGTTATAAACAACTTCAATCCTGTTTTCATTAGTTCCATAGTTTTCAATCAGTGATTTTTTGGTGGCATTGCTTACGGTGATTATTTTATCATAAGGGAGTCTGCACAAAAATTTTTCAACCATAGCAGCAGTTTTAGAAGATTGGATCCACTGGTCATCACCTCCACTACTTATATCATGAATGGTGGCCACCACCGGTATTCTTTTAAGTTTACCTGCCAGGAAAGAGGGAAAAAGAGGAGCATAGGTTTGTGCGTCGATAACATCATAATTGTGCTGGATAATCCATCTAAAAGTAGCTAATATGAATCTCATGAAATCCCCGGAACTCCTATGTGGGGGATTTTTAATAACCGGTCCGATATGATAAACATTGATTCCATCAATAATTTCATGATTTTCTGTATCTTCTATTTTCATACAGATTACATCTACTTTATGTCCCTGGGCTACCAGACGTTTAGCAATTTCAAAGTAGCGCCTCTCTCCTCCTCCTTGATAATGAGGAATAAAAAAATCAGATACTATGGCTATTTTCATGGGGATACTTTCCGGAAACTTAAATCAGTAGGATAAATTTTATTTTAAGGGGATTACTTTATAATTTATTGAAAGAGAATAATATTTATAGGTTTTTAATTGGGGATAAAATGACGAAAAAACATTTAGATACTTCATTAACGCCTCAAAAAGAGGCCATGGATATTATAAAACATTATTTTAAAAAGGAAATAGAAGGAGATTCTCTTGCACGGATTAAGGGGCAAAAAAAATTAAAAAAATTCTTAATTAAAACTGAAGATGGTTCTTATACTCTAAATTCAAATGAAGTATCAGGAAAATCCGAGACCATGCACACTCACCACGGTGCTATCACAGAATCTATGGAAAAATTTGTTAAACCATCCCTTTTAGAAAATAAAAAAAATATTAAGGTTCTGGATATCTGTTCTGGCCTGGGATATAATGCTGCTGCTCTTATAGACTATTTAGATCCTCTTTCAAATGAGGATATAAATTTAAGTCTGGATATGGTGGAAATTTCCACAGAAACTGTGGCTGCAGGATTGTTGGTTCCCAGTCCTTTAAATTCACATCTTAATATAAAGAAAGCTTATGAAGAAGAGCTGATTAAACAAAAATTTGCCAGATTTAATATGGTGGAACATAAAATACCCTCTAATTTGTTTTTTAATGTAATTATTGAAGATGCCCGCCAGGCGGTACTGGATCTAAAAGAGGATTATTATAATGCCATTTTTTTAGACCCTTTCAGTCCCTCTAAAGCCCCGGAACTCTACTCTGTTGAATTTTTAAAGATTTTAAAGAAAATTATTAAAAAAGACGGCGTAATATGTACTTATACCTCTGCAGCACCGGTTAGGGCTGCTTTTGTTGAAGCAGGGTTTCATATAGGGGAAGGGCCCTGTTTTGGTAGAAAATCTGGAGGTACCGTGGCCTCTTTATCACTTGAAAATATAAAAGAAGATATTTCAGCGGATGATGAGAGGATGATAGCACTTTCTGATGCAGGAATTCCATTTCGTGACCCCCATCTGAATTTAAATGGATCTGAATTGATATTGAATCGTTTAAAAGAAAGAAAATCCGCCAGGGGTAATTTTAAATTTTCTTCGGCAGTTAAAACTCCACTTTTTTTGGGAAAAGATATTGAAAAAGACAGATTAGGCCGTCGAATAGTTAGAAATACTAAACAGATGTATATTGATAACTTGAAGTCAAAAGAAGCATTTTATCTAATTTGTTTTCAATACGATTACTGTGTATGTGTATGTGGGAAACCTAGAATTTATAATTCCAGAGATAGAATAATTAAGATGAGAGATAGATTGTTTTTGCACTCCTTTTGAAATTTTTCACCTTGAAGGGATAGTTACACCTTGCAATCAATATTGTTTTCAACTTTAATTTTTACATTCAGGTATTAAGAAAAATATAAATATTATGAATATTAAGTTTGTAGTGTATTAATCATAATATATTGATTTAATACAAAATAAGGGAGGAATCTAAAAAAATTGATTATTCCATACTAAAACAACAACTTTAATATCTAACCAGCAAATCTAATATACACAAGATAAGGATTGGCTCTTTTTTCTAATAATCACAAATCATCGCATTAATATCCTGATTATCAGACTAATATTTCATATTTTAGAGGATCCTCCATTAAGGAGACAATAACATGTTTCAAATTAAAAATAAAGACAGCTTAGGAAGAACCGGAATTCTGAAAACAAAAAATGGTATAGTCAAAACCCCTGCTTTAATGCCTGTAATTCATCCCGGAAAACAGAAAATTAATGTTAAAGAGTTAGGGGCAGAAATAGTAATAACCAACGCATATATAATCTATAAAAACGAAGAACTTCGGGAAAAAGCTTCCCGTGAGGGAGTACATAAATTAATTAATTTTGATGGTCCCATAATGACTGATTCTGGTTCTTTCCAGCTATCAGAATATGGTGATATCGATATAAATAATCAGGAAGTTATTGAATTTCAGGAACTGATTGGAACTGATATTGGTACTTCCCTGGATATACCCCCCCCCCCTAATGTTACTCGAAATCAGGCTGAAAAAGAACTGGGGATAACTATAGAAAGGGCTCAGGAATCTTTAAAATATAGAAAAGAAATCCTCTTAAATTCAGTGGTTCAGGGATCGACTTTTAACGATCTAAGATCCTACTGTGCTGATGAATTGGGAAAACTGGATGTTGAATTGCATCCCATTGGGGCAGTGGTACCCTTAATGGAAAGTTACCGGTATACAGATCTGGTTGATGTGGTGATGTCTTCGGTAACCCACCTACCTGATTCCCGACCCCGCCACCTGATGGGTGCTGGACATCCCATGATATTTGCCCTGGCCGTGGCTATGGGATGTGATCTATTTGATTCTGCTGCTTATATCCTTTATGCAGAGGATGATCGATTTTTAACTCCATCTGGAACTTATAAACTGGAAAATTTGCAGGAAATGCCCTGTTCATGTGAAATCTGCAGTAAATATACACCTGATGACTTGAGAAGTATGGAAAAAAAAGAGAGGAAGCTTTTAATTGCTAAGCATAATCTTAATATCAGTTTTGCTGAAATAAGAATCATAAAACAAGCCATAACCGATGGAAATCTGATGGAACTGGTTGAACAACGATGCAGGGTCCATCCTAGATTACTGGAAGCCTACCGACATTTAGCTAATTACGTGGACGATATAGAAAAATATGACCCTCTTTATAAGAAATCAGCATTCTTCTATTCCGGACCGGAATCGTTAAAAAGAGCGGAAGTTTATCGATATTTGAATAAAATGAGTAAAATGCCAAAAAAAAGTAGATTGCTCCTTTTAAGTTCCAGTAGAAAACCCTATTCTTCATATTTGCCTGAAAAACTGGGTAAATTATATCATGTGGGGACCTCAACAAAGTCCGGTGCTGAAGATTTACAGATAATGTTTGTAGATGTTCCTTTTGGGTTAATACCACTGGAATTAGATGAAGTTTACCCCCTGGCTCAGAATGAATCTCCAGTTATTATAGATGAAACCTCCCGTGAATTCATAAAAAATATGATTGAACAGGTAACAGAGGATTATGAGGAAGTTATCATTGATGGTGTTTTAAATGAAAAATTTGATCTGGGTCTCTATTGTGAATATGAATTTAAAGAAAAATTAATACTCAAAACTGATGAAAAAGAAAAAATAACATCTGTAGCTGATTATCAATTTGGGGCAGGAGCAGGCGCGGCATTATTTGAGGGCAACCTGGATGTAGTTAAGAGTAAAAAAACAGGTAAAATAAGGCATGTTTATGATGATGCTGAAAATTTGATTGCCACCATGCGGGCCTCAGATGGCTTTTTTGTTCTAAGTAAAGAAGGAGCCAGGAGACTTCACTCCCGAATGGAATATCCTCAAAATAGGGTGGTGGTTAATCAAGACTCGGAACCATTTGCCCGGGAAGGAAAAAGTATATTTGCTAAATTTGTTATAGATTGTGATAGGAATATTAGAGCAAGTGAAGAAGTTTTAATTGTAAATGAAAATGATGAACTTTTAGCATTTGGCAAGTCATTACTAAATAGTGCTGAAATAATAGATTTCAATGTAGGTCAAGCAATTAAAACTAGAAAAGGAGGAATATGATGATACCTGGAATGGGTATGAACCCTAAACAATTGAAGCAAATGCAAAGAAGCATGAAACAGATGGGAATGGATATGAAAGAAGTCCATGGAGCTACCGAGGTTATCATAAAACTGAAAAATAAGGAAATAATCATCAAAAATCCTAAAGTCAATATAATGGATTTTATGGGCCAGAAGACCTATCAAATTACTGGTAAACCCAAAGAAAAAGCCATCAAAAGTGAATTGGTAATACCTGCCGAGGATATTGAGCTGGTAGTAACTCAAGCAGGAGTAACCCCGGAAGAAGCAGAAAAAGCATTGAAAGAAACAAAGGGAGATTTGGCCGAAGCTATATTGAGGTTGAGTTAATGGCCATTATCGCCCATTTATCAGATCTTCATGTGGGTGCCATAAATTTTAAAGAAGATATCCTATTCGAAGCAATTAACCAGGTAAATAATTTAAATCCTGACGCAGTAATCATAACCGGTGACATCACCGAAAATGGATATTATCAGGAATATTTACAGGTGGCAGAATACCTGGAGCTAATTGAAAACCCGATGATGGTGGTTCCTGGAAATCATGATTCCAGGCATATTGGAAATGAAAGCTTTGAAGAGTTAATTAAACAGCGCCATGGTACTTTAATTACTAATGATGGTGAAATAAAAATTATTGGTCTGGATAGTAGTGAGCCAGATTTAGATTATGGTAAAGTAGGTCGATTCCAGCAGTACTGGATGGAAAATGAATTAAGAAAAGCTCATAAGCTTAACCAGTACAAAATTATAGCTTTACATCATCATATAATTCCGGTGCCTAAAACCGGACGGGAAAGAAATGTGCTAACTGATGCGGGAGATATTCTACAATCTTTAATATATGAAAAGGCAGATCTGGTAATTTCTGGACATAAGCACGTGCATCATGTCTGGCATTTAGAGAACACCACTTTTGTTACGGCGGGATCTGTTTCCTCCTTAAAACTTCGTGGCAAAGATATTAATTCATACAACACCTACCTTATCCAGGAGGATAAGATTGAAATTAAATTAAATGAGGTGCAGGGTAAAAGTTATTTAATGGTCAGTTATGATAATAAATGTGGTTTACCTTAATCAATCTTAATATCTATTAATTATAAATCTGTGAAGGTGGTTAATTGAAAGTAATCATTGATGCCTCAAATGTAGCCCATTATGGAAAAAGGGCAGATGACAAGCCTCGCTTAAAAAATATTTCAAGTTCGATTGAGGCATTGAAAAAATTAGGCTATGAAGTTATAATCATAGCCGATGCGTCTTTACGCCATGAAATAGATGAAAAAGAATCATTTAATCAGCTTCTAGATGAGGGTAAAGTACAACAAGTGCCTTCAGGTACTACTGCAGATCATTATATCCTTAAGCTTGCTGAAGAGGAAGATGCAAAAATATTATCCAATGATGTTTTCCGGGAATATTTTGACGAATTTCAGGATATTAACAGCAGGAGAATACCTTACAACATAAAAAACGGTAAAATATCAATAGGCAGTTCTTCTCAGCCCAAGAAAGTTAAGAACATACTACAGAAAATTTCTTCAGATATCCTTTATGACTTTGAAAAGAAAAATGTCGATTCTTACCGCACAAAAAGAGGTAAAAAACTAACTGGGATTGCCGTGGCTAAAGAAGTTATAGATCGTATTACTCGCAGCCAGGAAGAGGGAATTGAACCTAAACTGGAAGGATTTTTAATGAAATTGCCTCTTTTTGAAAAAATAATGAATATGGTGGAAGAAGCCGAAAAAACCAGCAACTTCATCATTTTCGTGCTGGTGCATCCAAGAGACTATCGTGACGCAGTAAAGTATGCAGGTAATATTGCAGTTACTGTCGGAGACCGCTTAAAACTGGGCCATGCGCCTTTAGTAGCAGTCCGTAATGATTTATTTACTAAAGCCGGAAGTTTTGAGCTAAATATTGTTTATTCTGATGAAGTGGTGGAAGAATCTCCCTACAATGTTAACATTACTATAAATGATCATGATTACTCTTTTGTCAAGAAAAACTCCCGTAATATTGCCAGTACAGTTGCTGCCCGAATTGGAACCTGGAAGTTTCCCATAGTGTCGGTTAAACCCAGTATGTTAATGGAAAAGCCAGGTCAATTTGATATTATCCTTGAAAAGGGAGGAACTGATTAATGGTCAACTATTTATTAAGAGGCTTGTTTAGTTTTTTCCTTAAAAACAAAGTCTTAAGTATTGGTACCAAATATTATCCCACCAATTCCATGGAAAGGGAATATGTGGAAATGATAAACTATACTCAAACCATGCTTCTGGAGATAGAAAAAGCCAATATAACTACCAATCGAATATTTGAAAATCTAATAAATGAATTAGGACCAGAAAATATTCCAGATAATAGAAGATTCATTGAATTAAAGCCTGCAGAAGATAAGGTAGATGAATACGCTCTTTTAAGTAACATTGTAATGGGTAGTGATCGTTATCTTTACCTGGAAATATTTAATCAGGGCAAAATAATCCATGAATTTGCAGACATTATTAAAAAAGAAAATGGTACCATTATAGAACAGAGTGCCAGCGAGATAGTGGCCAAGCTCTTATCCAAGAATGATGCCATCAGGGTGGCCATTGAATTAATTCGTTTAGGTGCAGATAAAGATATCAGTGTTAGAGCTTCGGTAGGAATGACCGGTGCTGCTGCCATCGAACGTTCCATAAATTTAAATAAGGAAATAGGTGAAGTTTCAGGGGTAGGTTTTACTAAATTAGGAGGGGAATTCGCCATAGTATTCCCATCCAAGTTCTCTAAATTGAAGGGTGAACCGGTTTATTATAATAACTATTTATTCATTGATGTAATTGACTCCACCCAGTTCATAGCCGAAAATGGAAGAGATTCCCTGGTGGAGATAATGAATGATATTAAGGCCTTCATTGAAAAAGAATGTAAGGGTAAAATAGAGGGTTATCGTGAAGGGGGAGACGACCTTATTGCCAATCTACCTACCAAAGATGCTGCCTTAAGGGCGGCCATAGATTCTTCGTGGCATGGCTTAAATAACGGCGCAAAGATACGTTCAGGCATAGGCAGGAGCCGAAGAGAAGCTGGAGAAAGAGCCCAATTAGCAGATAGTATTAAAATTTGGAACCCCAGTTCAGTGATAGTATTTGATCTGGCAGATGGTATCTACGGATATTTCATCCCCTCGGAATTTACCAGATCGGTTATAGAGTTTTTATTACATAAAAAATCCGCCATGTTTTTGATATTCTTTTTAGTGTTTATTGCTACCTTCATAGGGTGGAATGTAGGATACTGGCAATTCGGATTAGTGGCAATTATCCTAGCTATTATCTACGCCATTACTACATAAAGGAAAGTTATTTAAAGGGTTAATTATAGAAAATATAGCGGGAGATATTATGAGTCCAGAAACTGAAGGAAAAATTATGGTTGCACTGATTATTTCCTTAATTGCATTTGGATTTGGCTCGGGAGTGGGCATAGTAATAGCTATTTCCCAAAATGACACTACTTCACCATTTTCACTAAATTTTACAGAACAAAACCCTCAAATGCCAGTAATAAACCCTCAAACTACTGATTTGCAGGATAAAAGACCATCAGGATCACAGGATAACCTTGGATCAGAAGAAGTGTATATACCTAATAGCAATAAAAATACCACCCGACCTGGCAATAATAGTGAATCATATAATTAGTATAAATAAGGTAGCATAATGCCTTAAAAAAATTTTATTCTTTTTTTATTAATGTAGTTTATATTATAAAGATAGTGATTTTAATGAAGATTATTAAAGGCGGAATATGTTCAGTTGATGGGGTGAAAGCTTCAGGTGTTTGTAAAGGAAAGTATGGTATGGCCCTAATATCAAATCCCGATAGTGCTGCTGCTGCTGTTTTTACATCAAATAAAGTCGTAGCTGCTCCAGTAATCTTAACCCGGGAGCATATAAAAGACGGTGCGATTTCTGTTTTGGTAGCTAATAGTGGTAATGCTAATTGTTTTACCGGAGAACAAGGTCAGAAGGACGCCTATAAAATGGCTGAAGATGTGGCTGAAAAATTAAATATTTCCCCACAACAGGTGGGAGTAAGTTCCACCGGGGTTATTGGAAGAAAAATGCCCATGGAAATTATTGGTGAGTTAATACAAAAGGGAATTGATGCTTTAGAACACAGTGCTGAAGGATCAGCTAATGCAGCAAAAGCCATAATGACCACCGATACCTATTATAAAGAATTATCAGTTGAAACCACCTTAAATGATGGTAAAAAAGTTAGAATCGGTGGTATTTGTAAAGGTTCCGGTATGATTGCTCCAAATATGGGCACCATGTTATGTTTTATCACCACCGATATTAAGGCCACCCCCCAGGAGCTGGAATCATCACTTAAAAAAGCCGTTGATGAAAGTTTTAATATGGTGGTGGTGGATGGGGATGAAAGCACCAATGATACCGTCATAATTATGGCCAACAGGAAGTCTGGGAAAATAGATGAGAACTTTCAGGAAGCTTTAAATTTCCTGTGTATTAAATTAGCCAGACTTTTGGCCCGTGATGGAGAAGGAGCAACTAAATTGATAGAGGTTGCAATTAAAGGAGCTTATAATAAAGAAGATGCCCGTAAAGCAGCCAGGTCCGTGGTTAAATCCCCACTGGTAAAGACTGCTGTTTTTGGCTCTGACCCTAACTGGGGACGTATAGTAGCTGCCGTGGGCTATTCTGGAGCACAAATGGATCCAGACAAAATAAGTGTTATTCTATCATCTGATAATGAAGAAGTGAATATTGTAAATCAGGGTAAAGTAAAAGCATTTGAGAATACAGAAGAATTACATATAGCAGAAAAAATTATGCAAAAGGAAGAAATAAAAATTATGGTGGATCTGGGATTGGGTAATGATTCTGCCACGGCTTTTGGTTGTGATTTAAGTTATGACTATGTTAAAATCAATGCAGAATATACTACCTGAAAATCTAAATTTTTAGAAACTTTACCCGGGGTTATGATATGAAAACCGTTAACATACTAATTGAAGCACTGCCTTATATTAAGAAATTTCATAAAAAGAAAATACTGATTAAGTACGGCGGACACGCCATGATAGATGAAAATGCCATGGAATCCACCGCCAGAGACACGGTTCTTTTGAAGTATGTGGGAATGGAACCTATAGTAGTCCATGGTGGAGGTCCTGAAATATCCCGTTCTATGAATAAAATGGGTAAAGAACCCCAGTTCATAGAAGGACTCCGTATAACTGATGAAGAAACCATGGAAATCGTTAAAATGGTTTTGGTAGGTAAAATAAATACTACCATAGTTTCAAAAATATGTCTGCATGGCGGAAAGGGGATAGGCCTATCCGGAAAAGACAGCCGTTTAATCATGGCCCGAAAAAAAGACCCTCATGTAATTACAAATAGGGAAACTGGTGGAAAACAACATGTGGACCTGGGATTGGTAGGTGAAATAGAGTCAGTTAATCCGGAAGTTATAGAAATGCTCACTGAAAATAATTACATACCTATAATTTCACCTATAGGAGTGGATGAAACGGCCAGGACTCTGAATCTAAATGCAGATACGGTAGCAGGAGAAATAGCATCCCGAGTTGATGCTGAAAAACTAATAATTTTAACTGATGTACCGGGCATCCTGGAAGACCCGGGAAATCCAGACACACTCATTAAAAAAATAAATATAAGTGAGGTGGGAGAACTGGTAAAAAACGGGATCATAACCGAAGGAATGCTACCTAAAACAATGACCTGTGCCCAGGCGCTTCAGGATGGTGTTAAATCAGCCCATATAATTGATGGGAGAATCCAACACTCCATTTTACTGGAAATATTCACTAAAAAAGGTATAGGAACTATGATAAGCAAATAAATTTTTGATATAAATAAAATAAACCATTATAAAAAATTTATAAGATATTATGCATTTTAAGCATAATTTTGAATCTCTTCTATTTGTTTTGTCACCTCCCGGGCCATTTCCATGGTGGAAGATTTCCCTCCTAAATCAGGAGTAACTACTTTAGAATTTTTTAAAACAGTAATTACTGCTTTTTCTAAAGTTTCAGCCTCATAGCGCAAATTTAAATAGTTTAACATCATTGATGTTGATAGTAGCATGGCTGCCGGGTTTGCAATTCCTTTACCCTCAATATCAGGTGCTGATCCGTGTACTGGTTCGAATAGTCCTTGTTTGTCTCCTATGTTGGCAGAAGGTATTAGTCCCAGTCCTCCTACCAGTCCTGCTCCTTCGTCAGAGAGTATGTCTCCGTAGAGGTTGGTGGTGACCAGGACGTCG
>JAHRFX010000038.1 GCA_019084405.1 Methanobacterium sp. | reverse complement strand
CCAATTCTTGCTGAAAATTTCTACTATCGATAAGTTTAATTACTTTGCCAAACAAAGTCCAAATAGGGTCTTTTGAATCAGGATTTAAAGGGATATTCATTTTTATCACTCAATAAAATATTATATCCCATTATTGATAAATCTTTCGATTCTTAAGGCCCCATTTTAATATATAGGAATTATCCAATTGTACTTTTATCAGAAGCATTTGGATAACTATCCATGTGTGAAATCAAACTCACATAACCAGTGAATCTTCACCCCAAATCAGACACCCTGTTTATTAAATAATCATCTGGATATTTCTTATGAAAACACTTCCCTGCAGGATCATCCCGAGGTTATACTTAAAAACATCCTGGAACTGGCCATGAGAAAAAAATCATTCACCTTCAGCTAAAGATTTCAAAAAAAAGTACATGAGCAAGCTTTACCCGGCTGCAGGAGACGCCCGGATAAAAGAAGCAGATGAAGTATTAAGAATCGGGTGCTTGAGCTGGAAATTAAGGGACGATGACAACATACTACTGGGCCAGGTGGAAAACCAGTTTTTAAAATTCCTTAAATACAGGGCAGAACTCCTGAAAAATGAAAAAAAAACTCAAAAACCTGGAAAAATTAAGTATAGATGATTGGGAAGATATATACCAGGCCCTTATAACTGATTCTACTTCCATAGTCGTGTTAAAAACCTCAGAGGAGAGCAAAAAAGTAGAACCTGATTTTAAACCTCGTCAGCTGGTGGGTCAGCCCTCTTCTCCAGGAATTAGCACGGGAAAAGCACGGATTATAAAATCATTTGCTGATTTTTCTGCTTTAAAGTCAGGTGAAATAATAATCTGTGATGCCATACAACCTTAGATGACCTTTTTAGTCTCATTGGCGGCCGGAATTGTGGAAAGGCGTGGGGGCATGCTGGTACATAGTTCTATAATTGCCCGGGAAATGGGTATTCCTGCTGTAAATGGGGTTAGTGATGCCACCGAATTAATAAAAAATGGGGATTTAGTTACCGTCAATGGTTATCTGGGACTGGTGGTTATTGGTAAACCAGAATTTGATAGGGAGCACGCTAATTAAGTATTCTAATCTATATTCATTAACTGATTTACTTTCTCGGCAAAATCAAAATCCCAGGAAGTTAAACCATCCCTATCATGGGTATATATGATTAACTTAACCACACCGGCACCTATTTCCATTTCCGGATGATGCTGCATTTTTTCAGCTATATTTCCCACTTTCACTGCAAAATTCATACCACTGGCAAAATCAGGGAAAGTAAACACTCCTTCCAGATGATGATCCTGCAATACTTTCCAGTTATCTAATGCACTGGCTCTTATCTGGATTTCCTCCCGGGCTAATAATTGGGGAATTTTTATAGTAAACGCCTCCTTAACTCTTTATATAATTTTCTACTATCAAATATGGTGATTTATTCTTTTTATAGTTTTAAAGTCGTAACCTTAAATACCTTACCCGGCCTTATACCTAATTTAATAACTTCCCGGCAGCTTTAAGAAAATTGAATAGTTTTTATATGGAGTAACTATATTTAAATTAATGAAATTAAATGGATGGGAGTTTATCCCCTAACCACGGAAAAGTATTTTAAGTTTGTTAACGGATTTTTTTTAAAAGAAGAGATATAATTTTATCTAAGATAACAATTTCAAAGAAGTATTATCAGGAGAATCAGGTGAAAAAATGGATAAAATAGTACTGGGACTTCCTAAGGGAAGTTTAAATAATGTAAACCGTGGGAATACTTATCAATTATTTGTGGATGCCGGTTATGAGGTGCGAGGTTACGAACCAGGAAAAGAAGAAAATGAGATGGAGATTATTAATGACCCGGAGATCAAGACCTATTTAACCCGTCCTCAGAGCGCTCCTGTTGAATTAAACCGGGAGATGCTGGATATTGCCATTATTGGTGAAGACTGGGTCAGGGAAGAATCAGTTAATTTAAAAAAACAGCTTATAACCAAGATAGGTGATTTAAATTACGGCCAAACCAGATTAATAGTGGCGGTACCCACCGAAGCACCATATGATTCTTTAACTGAATTTTTCATTGCCAATAAAGATCGGAAGACTCCTATTTTCTGCTTCACTGAATATCCCAACTTAACCCGGGAATTCATCATGAATGATCCTGGCTATAAGGAAGTGCATGGTGAAAGCGTGCCTTTACTCCAGATCAGGGGACTGGCTGATGGTGAAAATGAGATGGTGCAGATTATAAATTCCGATGGGGCCACGGAAGTATACATTGCTAAAGGGGCGGATTTGATTGTGGACAATACTCAAACCGGTAACAGCCTTAAAAAGGCAGGATTAAAAATCCTGGAGATTATCATGGAATCCAGTGCTGGTCTTTATGCCAGCCCGGGATGCACTGGACTTAAGGCAGAAAAGGCTAAAATGATATTTGATCAGCTCTTCGGGGCCATTAAAGCCAGAAAATACTTTGATGTCAAATTCAATATCGCCAACCACCGGGTAGATATGGTAAAAGACTTCTTAAGTGCCCATGAATACTGTTCAGATGAACCTACCGTGGTGGTGGGAATCACCTTCTCCCAGTTCAATGTACTTATACCCAAAAATAAGTTTCCAGAAATGCTAAAAGGTATTAAGAGTTTTGGGGCATCAGCTATTGTACGGGAAAATGTCAAACAATATGTACAATAATCAGTACTTCGTAAAGTAATTTTGTAAATTTGTTTTAAAATGCTTTTTGGTTTTAGAAATTGGTTTTTAAATCTTTTTTTATCTGCAAATCTGTGTAATTTGTTTAATTTTTATTCTAAGTTAAGTTTTTAGCTGGTGTTGAATTCGTGGGTTTCAACCTTTTTCTTT
>JAHRFX010000070.1 GCA_019084405.1 Methanobacterium sp. | reverse complement strand
CAATAAACAATTATAGTAACGCAGAAGAACTAAAAAAAGCTTTTGAAGAACTATTTAAAGAAATAATAGGGGAAACATCATTTTATGAAAACTGGATCTCAAAATTCATTAACAGTGAAAAAAATTAAGTAATCAACTATAATTATAAAAATATGTTAATTTGATTGAATAATTATTATTTGATAAATGATGTTTACTTCCCTATTTTTTCATTTATTAAATTTCTAACTTCTGGATCTGTTTTTATTATATCAACAACTTTTTCAGTTTCTATCAGCCTTTTCTTCATATATTCCTGATATTTTTCCAGTTCCTCAATACGCTTGAAATCATCTGATTTAATATCTTTAACTTTAATTTGGTCAATGGATAAGTAGGGTAAGGCCTTTAAGTACCTATTTTTAAGATCTTTGGGATCCATGTACCAGTAAGCCCTATCTACATCAGAAATTTTATGGCCTGCTAGGAAATCGGCCATTACTTTATCCCCAATTTTATTCATTATGGTTGAAATGAAGTATTTTCTTAGTGAATGGGCTCTCCAAAAACTGTAAGCGCCATCTTCTTTCTTAAATCCTGCTTGTAAACCTATTCTTCGAAAGTTGGTGACAATAACATCTCGATCAATGGGTTCACCATTATTTTTAACAAAAAGAGCAGAATCACATTTATCAATTCGAATTCGCTTGTTTCGCCCATACATTCTTTCTTTGAGATATAAAATAATCTGATAGGTGGCTTCAGGAAGTATGAATGTAATATAGCGATAATTTACTTTTTTTCTGATCACATGCAAGGTAATGATTTCTTGGCTGAGTTCATTTTCAGCTTCAAAAAGATCATGAATAGAATTTAATTCTTTATTAATTACTTCCCCGGCAGCATCCAGGAATTTTTTTATAGTTAATTTTCGAGCTTCTGCTTGGGCCATTCCGGATAAGGCCATTAAATATATTAAGGCCTTTTCTCTTGGTGGAGCAGCATTAACTAAAGTATTTAATTCCTTTTTTGAAATTAATTTTCCATAGTTTTTTTCAAGAGAAATGTCACCTTTAGGGGTTTTAAATTTTGGAATTTGTATATCTAGCGCATCATAGAATGATTTAATTGCAAATAAATGTAAACTCATTGTACTTTCAGAAATACCATTTTTCTGAAGTTGCTTTTTAAATTTAAATAAATTAAGATTAATTTTTCTATCCCTTAATTTTATACCATTTTCTTCTTCAAGATCTGCTTCTTCAACCAACTCATTTGGAGACAATCCAATTATTTTACAGTATTTTCTTAGACAGGCTAGATAAGTTTTTAATGTAGAATCTTCAAGATCTTTTTTGAGTACCCAAATATCAATTCGATGTAAATCTTTTTCCCTGAACTTCATACTAACAACACCAAGTCGTAATAAATATATTTGTAATACTAGTATTTAAATTTAGTATTACGATTTTATATTTATTCTAACCATATGTTCGTTAAACGATACTATAACGAAGTAAATAAAAATTTCTAAATAAATTAAAAAACTCAAGTTAAAATATTAATTGATATCTATGTTAAATTGAGTAATATTAAAGCAGGCCTTATAAACTCGCTTCTATTGAACTGGAAGGTGTTGTGGAATATGGAAAAGAAAAAAAAAGCCCCATAATGGACAGGACCATTTGAAAATTATACCTTCAACGAAATTGAGGGCGAAACTAAGGTAATTGTAGATTTATATGGGCCAGGAGATATAGATGAATTTGAGGTGGATTACTGGTCCAAAGCCCTGCAAATTCTTAAGGAACCAGCAGAAAAATAAATTCAAGAATGACTAAATAATTTCAATTAGAGATCATTACACCAAATTCTTTAATCCATATATTACTTAAAAGTTTATTTTCTAAAATCTTTTTTTGATTTTTTACTAAAAACCCCATTGATGAGGGAAATAAATCTGAAATTAGATAACGGGTTTAAGATACGAATTCAAAAATCTTAAAACTAGCCCAATTTCATCTATTACCTATATACTAACTGTATGAAATATGCTCATTTTGCAAATTTTACAAAATCCCCCTGCCCACCATGTATTTTTATTAGAAAACTTAAAGAACCAGCATGCTCTAAATCATAATAATAATCCACTTTAATCTAAATTAATTAAATAAAATTACAGGAGAAGGACTAATTCCATGATACTAATTGTAGGTGGAGCAGGATACATTGGCTCCCATGTTAATAAGGTGCTTAATGAAAAAGGATATGATACACTTATCCTGGATAATTTCAGTTATGGGCACCAGGAATTGGTACAGTGGGGAGAGGTAGTGGAAGGGGACCTGGGTGATGGTGAACTTTTGGATAGAATATTCCAGGAATACCCCATCACCGGGGTGATGCACTTTGCTGCCTTTACCTATGTGGGAGAGTCAGTCACCCACCCCGCGAAGTACTACCATAACAATACCAGTAATACTTTAAATCTTTTAAGATCCATGATTAAAAATAAAGTAAGAAATTTTATTTTCTCATCGACCTGCGCTGTTTATGGATTTCCAGAGAAAATACCTCTTACTGAAGATCATCCTCTGGACCCTATTAACCCCTATGGTAGGAGTAAGTTAATGGTAGAACAGATGCTCCATGATTTCTCCCAGGCCTATGACTTTAATTACATTTCTTTAAGATACTTTAATGCCGCAGGTTGTGACCCTGAAATAGAAACCGGGGAATGGCACGAGCCAGAAACCCACCTCATACCCCTCATCCTGGATGCGGCCCGGGGGATAAGAGATAAGGTCTCTATTTTTGGTACAGATTACCCCACACCAGACGGGACCTGTATCCGGGACTATATACATGTTCTGGATTTAGCCTCGGCCCATATAAAAGCTATGGAATACCTGGAAAAGAATAATAAAAGTCAAATTTTTAATCTGGGTAATGGGCAGGGATTCTCAGTACGGGAAGTTATTGAGTGCTGTAGAAAAGTTACCGGTAAAAATATTCAGGCAGTCGATGAGGATAGACGACCTGGAGATCCTCCGGTACTACTTGGTAGCTCTAAAAAGGCTAAAGAATTACTGGACTGGAAAGTGGAATGGGTAGAGCTGGAGGATATCATAACCAGTGCCTGGAAATGGCATGAAAAATTATATCAGGAACTAAAAACGAGGTAAAGAAGGATTATAACTCCTGATAATTAATTTCCTCATATTATCTAATTACTGACTATTTAAATGATATAGAAGGAGGCCTATGTATAAATGGAAGTTATATTACAGCAGTTTGCTAATTTGAGCATTTTAATTTATATTGTTTCCACCATGATATCTATGGGGCTTAGTTTTTTTCCAAAACAATTCATAGAACCCCTGCAAGATAAAAAACTCATATTAAAATCTTTAGCTGCAAATTTTATACTGGTACCCCTGGTAACTTATATCATATTGCAATTAATCCCTCTCCAACCGGGCCTGGCTATTGGGCTGGTTTTGATGGCTGCTGGAGCAGGATCACCTTTTATGCTTAAACTGGTCCAGTTTATAAAAGCCGATATGGCATTCGCCGTGGGGCTGATGTTAATCCTATCCACCGTGACTTTAATTTATCTGCCCCTGGCACTTTCTTTTCTTTTACCTGATGTTTCTGCAAACTCGGTATCCATAGCAGTTTCATTATTAATCTTAATCTTTCTACCCTTACTGGGGGGAACTACTTTAAAATGGAGATATAATAAACTGGCTAAAATAATTAAACCCACTCCTCTTTATAGTGGTGCTGCTTTATCTGGGTCTTAATTATCAGGACTTTCTGGCAGTTTTTGGTACCGGAGGGTTATTTGCTGCTTTAATTTTTGTATTAACCTCTTTTTTAATAGGATATCTAATGGGAGGCCCCTCTGAAAATACGAAAACTGTGCTGGGTATGGGAACTGCTATAAGAAATTCATCAGCTGCTTTTGTAGTAGCTCTGGCCAACTTCAGTGCTGAATATGAGGTAATGGCCATGATAATAGTAGTTTATTCCCTCAGCATAATCATGATGATGTTAATCTCAGGAGAAATAGGTAAAAGAGCCGGGATCAGATAAATAGATTAAAAATATTATAAAAAGCGGAATGAAGACCCTAATTTAAAAAAAAACTTGAAGAATTAAATATTCTTCATCACATTTTTCATGTATTCTAAAAGTTCAATACGGGCTTCCTCATCATCCAGGGCAAAGTCAATGGAAGTCTTAAGCCATTCCACCTTATTTCCTATATCATAGGTTCTTCCATGGAAAACCACACCATAAATCTGCTTTAACAATCGCATGGCATCAGTAAGCTGTATTTCTCCTCCAAAACCAGGGGGTACTTCCTGAATATGATCAAATATTTTACTTTCTAAAATATATCGTCCCATGATAGCCAGGTTAGAGGGTGCTTCACTTAGGGGTGGTTTTTCCACCATGTCCTCTATGGAATAGAGTGAGGGTTCTACTTCCCGGCCCTTGATTATACCGTATCGTTCTATTTTATGGGGAAGTACTTCTTCTACAGCTAAGACCGAAGCCTGGTATTTTTCATATACATCCATGAGTTTTCTGGTGCAGGGCACCGGGGAGCTGGTTATGGTATCCCCTAATAGTACGGCAAATGGTTCCCCATCAATGTGTTTACGGGCACAGTAAATGGCATCCCCCAGTCCTTTTTGTTTTTTCTGACGAACATAGTATATGTCTGCCAGTTCGCTGATGGATTCTACTTCTTTTAAAAAATCGTTTTTCCCATTTTCCCGGAGGAAGTATTCCAGTTCAAAGGCCCGGTCAAAGTGATCTTCGATGGATCTTTTTCCTTTACCAGTTATTATTAGAATATCATCTATCCCGGAGGCCACTGCCTCTTCCACCACGTACTGGATGGTGGGTTTATCAAAAACCGGGAGCATTTCTTTAGGTTGAGCTTTAGTTGCCGGTAAAAACCTGGTCCCCAGACCAGCGGCGGGTATTACTGCCTTCATGATTTACACCTTTTATAATTAAAAAATATAGGATCCCTGTTGATTTATAAATTAGAGGGGGTACTGTAAAACCATCAGTGCTGATTCTTTCTTATTAAAATTTATTAAATGATTCTTTCTTATTATTAGTTATTAAATTGTTAAGATTACTATCAGAATTGAGAATAAAACTAAAAAACTAATAAAAAAGAAGAAAATAGGGATTTAAGTATTTAACTTATTCCCGCAATTAATTCACACAGTACCGGTTGGGTAACCGGGGTAATGGTTACTGAACCATCGGCATTGACAGTTACAATTACTTCCACATAGATGGTGTTCATACCTTCTAAGAAAGCAGCTCCTTTAGCTGGATCCAGAGTGATATCGGTTTTACCCTGGGTTATATCTGCAGGTAGCTGATATAAAATATGAGAAGCAATTACATCAAATCGGGTGGCTTCATTGTCTATGTGGTTTTCATCTCCCCCATTAAGACCTAGATTCATATTAACCTCACCGGTGGTATTGGCACTGTAAGGTTCGGTCCACATTTTCATACGGAAAGTGGTTCCCGCAGGTAGAGCCTCATTATCGTATCCTAACTCCTGGGTCAGGTTAATCACTGATCGGCCAGTGGAAGGTTCCTTCCAGGATTCTACATAGACATTGGTGATTGATCCATCTTTTTTAGTTACATTCTCTATTACAGCCACCGAGTGTGCCCAGTGGTCAGGAGCATTATTATCAATAACCATTAAAGTTTGTGATGCAGTAGTGGATGTTGGTGCCCGCATCATAAATGCTGCTAAAACCCCTACCAGCAATACGGCGATTACTACTATTATAATTATTCCAGTATTACGATTCATAAATATCACCTTATAATATAGTAATTACCCGGTAAGCAACAACTGCTGCAAATACAAGTAGCAAAGGTACAATAGCTACATTGGATCCCTTTATAAACGAACTAATACGGTTATTATTTTCTGCTTCTGAACTCAAAATCTCTTTTAAGGCCAGAAAAGCAATAAGAGCAATAACGGCTAATACACTGTAGGCCATTACGTCCGTGGTGGTCACCGTGGTGGTGGTGGTGGTTACCGTTGAAATCAAATCAAATCACCTCCCTTTTTAAATATTATATTGAAAATTTTCACTAACAGTACCTATGTTTTCCAGTATATATAATGTTTACTATTTTCCTTTGAATTTATATAAAAAATGTGTACAGGATTAGTTTTAATTTTACGAAAGACGAACTAAAACTTTAGTAACAAATCTTATAAAAAACCAGTACCATCAAAATTATTATTCTATTTAATCCGTTATCAGGATAGAAGGTCAGTTATTATTCTATTTATTTCATTTTCAGGTGTATCAAATATTTTTATGGTTTTTTGACGGCTTTTATGGCCAGCTACTATCTCCACTTTTTTTTGGGTCAGATGGGAAAATTCATGGATTATCTCCTGATTGGCCTTACCTTTTTGCGGGATGGATCGTATCCTTATTTCTATTCTATTTCGCCATTGGTTATAGGAACTTATGGAAAATCCGCTGGATCCAGGGGAAACTTCAATATCTACCAGCACGCCGTCTTCTACTCCCCGAATGGCCTTCATAATTATAAATTAATTAAATCCTTATTAAAATTTGTTATGTAGTTAAATAATAAGGATCACGATTAAAAGTGAATATTATTTACAAAAAATTAAATATTCAGGAGTAAATACAATTAATTAGAGGTGAAAAGTATGGTAGCTAAAAAAGGCGAAAAATACAAATGTGAAGTATGTGGCTTGACCATCAATGTAGAAGAAGAGTGTGGCTGTGATGACTGTGCCATAGTCTGCTGTGGAAAGCCCATGCAAAAAAAAGAATAATTAACTTAATTTTTTTTTAATAAGAAATTAAGAGCAACATTTAAATACCTGTTTTTAGAAATGATGGTATGCTCTAATTTATATGTAGATTAGGTGCTAGCAGGGGTGGTCGAGCGGTCAAAGGCGCTAGGTTGAGGGCCTAGTGGGGTAGTCCCTTCGCGGGTTCGAATCCCGTCCCCTGCACTTAAAGAAATTATTTTTAATTAATTTTTATTCATTTTAAGGTTTATTATTAGTTTAATTATAAATTATTTTTAATTAATTTTTATTCATTTTAAGGTTTATTATTAGTTTAATTATAAATTATTTTTAATTAAAAAAAAATTTTTAGTTCCACCTCTGGTTTATTCTACGATTATCTCAACTTTCAAGGTTTCACTTTTTTTTAAGTCCTCAATTAAATCTTGATTTAAATCACAGGCAGCTTTATCTGCCTTAATCATCAGGGTACGGCTGCAGATATAATCACTCTTCCGGCAGACCATGTCGGTGGGGTGGTCCAGGCTAAGGTCCGGATGCCCCTTTCCTATAATTTCCTCATGATGACGTGTAGTACTTAAAAGTAGTCTTACCTGTGCCCCCTCCCGGGATATGGCTTTTTTTAATTCTCCTGGAAAATCCAGCATGTTCTTATCAGATTTAACCCCGATGATGCAATCAGCCTGGATTCCAATTTCCGGATCCAGAGTCACTTCCAGAGTGGAACGGTGCTTTGAGGTTACATTAGGGTGCCCCTGGGCATAGAAAATATATTTAATCATTTTTAAAATCCTCGTTGAAAAAAATAAAAATAGTTATAGGGGGTTTCTATCTGATCCTGAAAAAAAATATATTTTTTACTGGAAAAATAGTTACCATCATTAATTGGTAAGAACCCTGCTTTTAATTTTATCTCAAAAGAAAACTCTCTTGAAATAATTATTATAACGAGTTAGATGGTAATTATTTGCCATTTAATCACCCCCATGGTAATTAAAGGCCAGATAGTTACTCCAATACTACTATGGGTTTATTTTTTATATATATTTTACTAAAAAAAGTGGATAATTATTCCCCCGCAAGGGAACCAGAAAAAAAGAAGATAGAATAAATTCTGTAAAAAAAATTATATTTTTATTATATTTTGAATGTTTATTATTTCATTTTAATAATAGAATAATCAAAAATATCTATATTTTCTCCCTATAAATCAAATAAAGTTAATTATTTACTTTAATTGTTGATAAAGTGCTTTTTTTATACGATTATGGTTTATATCAACTAAATAACTAACTTTTAACATTTAAAGTTTATAATAATATTCTTATAAGGCTATATGCTCCATTTTAGTTTTTATATTGAATTCTAGATTGTCAAATTAAAATAGTAAGATTTATATAGACATGATCAAATATCAGGAGTTACTGAAAGAGTAAGCATATCCAGCGAGGATGAACAATTTTATGAAGATAATTATAATCCTTCAATAAGTGCTGATGGAAGACATATTGCCTTTGTATCAGGCACTATTAGACCCATGGTTGCCAGTTTCCATGCATTTACCCTTGGAAATGATAATGTAAATGTCTTTGTCCATGACAGGATATCAAAAATCACTAGAAAAGTTAGCATCTCAAGTACAGGTGAAGAGCCAAATGGTGACAGTTCTAATCCTTCAATAAGTGCTGATGGAAGTTTTGTAGCATTCTGTTCGTCTGCAAGTAATTTAATCCCTGGAGACATCAATTATTGTTCTGATATTTTCGTTCATAGTATTGATAATACATCATATATTTCTGCAGTGATTTATCCAGAAGTAGTGAAATCTGGAAATCAAATAATGTAAGAGTCTATGATCCAGATTCGGTCAATATCACTGCACTGATCTTAGGTCAAACGTTGAATATGGAAAAACGATCAGATGGATTTTGGTACATTATATACACAACCACACACTCTTGATGGAATTTATGATGTTTTATTAACTTCAACAAATAGTGAAGGTCATAAAACTCAAATTAACCTTAATTTTACTGTAGATAATACACCTCCTGAAATTTCAGGTACTGTTACGCCAACTATTGCAAAATCAGGAGATTATATATCTATTAATGCACTTACAAGTTCAGATGCAATAAGTGTGACGGCTTTAATTCTTGGTGAAACATTTGATCTATACAGACAATCAAATGGTAATTGGAATCTTTATTATTATAGCATTCCAGAAATTTCCGATGGAATTTGCTTCATGTACAATTTAATATTTGGAAACAACATTGGAAATATAATTGACGGCCTTTTGATATCTTTAAGTGTGATTGGGCTAATTTCTTTATTTTTAAGTCCTATGGGTGCTTTAATACTGCTAATAAGTGCAACCATTTTATTTATAGCTGCCATATTAATATTATCCATTTATTTCTTTTGATAAAAAAGAATAGTTTAAATTCTCAAAAGAAAATTTTAATCATTAAAATACAATAAAAATATCTTGAGATATATGTCATCAGAAAACTACAAACCATTTGCAGCAGATGAATATTTTAAAAAGAGAATGAAAGCGTCTTTAAGAGAATTTAAAGATATAACGGGTTTATTTGATGTCATAGATTAAATAATAAGTTTCAAATATTCATATGTTCATGAAGGGTTATTGAAAAATGTTTTTGTTTTCAAAGAAATGTATGAATCTCTTAAATTTGGAGCAAACCTTGAAAAAAAAGAAATATTGAAAGTACGTCTCATCAAAATAGCGCAGCAAAATTTAAATGATCCCTTAATATATCCTATCTACAAAAAAGACTTAATAAATTTTCCAGATTTCCATTTTCTTTATAAATTCCTTGAACTCATTTATTGCTTAAGTTTAGGTAGAAAACTTAAAGAAATAGACTTAAAAAAGCTGTATTTTTGTGGAATTGATAAAATTATAATCCAAAACATGAATTATTTTGATGAAATTGAAGATTATGAACTATTTGAAATTGATGCCGAATTCTTTATTAAATTAAAAAGTCTAAAATGGAAGACCAAAAATATAGGAATATTCTTTCTAAAATTAAATAATGCAAAAACAGACATACTTTACGATTTAAGTGAATTTAGCGACGATGAATTCTTTTCATCAAGAGATTCTCCCTCAGGATATAATCCTTATGCACCTTCAAGACTAATTCCTACTTTTCCACCATTAAACAAAAAAGCATTTTTTCATATCTAATTCCAGGTGAATTTAGATCAGTTTACCCCATAAACCCTTTTAACATATTTCTTATGCCCTATGACAACCCTTATCTTAACTTTTCCGCAACAGAAAATGCATTTCTCTCGTTCCTCGCAGGCTGTAGTGCAGTAAATGATAATCGAGAGAAAATAAATGAAAATGATATTATTAGAGCTTACAAAACCCACTATAAACTCCTAACCACCGATATTTCAAAACTGGTGGATAAATTATGGAAAGAAAAATCTGAAAAAGAAAATAACGGTTATCTAGTCTGTGAAAAATGTAATAGTTACTATAAACTTCAGCCTGGTGAATCTCCAGATGATTTCACGGGTAATTGTGAATGTGGCGGTAAATTAAAATATTATGATGATATTGGCTGGCTATTAAAATGCTGAAAAAACATATATTTTTAAATTCTGGGTGAATGTAATTCTATATCTGAATTAAGATTTTCATTCTGTGATAACATGAAATTTCATAGAGCAATAGAATATAATCTAAAAAAGACTCTTGATGAATTAAATCATAAAGATATTAAAGGAATAGAACTAATCCTTAACGAAATAGATGGCCTAAAAGAATCTATGATTTATGAAAAAATGTATAATGGATCTGTCCTTGGCAAAAAAATCTTTTCATCAGATGCTCAATTAATTGAAACTGAAAAAAATCAAAGCAACCATCTTATGGCCATTGGATTCAAAAATTTAGGTAAATTTCCATTTCATGTGCCCCAATTCTCCAGTTTAATATCTTTTGCTAACCTAAATGCTCTTTATTCTCTACTTGTATTGGCTTATTATGCGCATGCAAATAAAGAATTGGGATGTGAAGACTTCAGGAATATATACCTCAGTGGATTAGACCATAAGGTAATTCAGACTCTTGATAAATTTGATGAAACACTAAATGTACCAAAAACTGACAAAGAATACCTAATCGCCCTGAAAAACCTCCGTTGGAAAAATTCAGATACTACAAAACTTTTAAAAAAATTAAATTATGTTAAATCATTGATAGGTCAAAATAGATTTAGACTTACCTACCAAATAGGCATTCAAAGAGCTGAAGACAAATTTATGCTTTTTATTGCAGGCTGCAGCGCTGTCAACAATGAAAGAAATGAAATAAGTGAAGACGATGTAATAAAAGCATATCAAACATATTTTAAGCTCATAAACACAGATATCACAAAATATAAAGCAATTGACAAAAGCTATGAACCTGAAATTACTGGAAAAGTAAATAATGATTATTTAGTCTGCGAAAAGTGTAACGGTTATTACAAACTCCAGCCCAGTGAATCCTCAGAAAACTTTGACCGATGTCAGTGTGGCGGTAAACTGATATACTATGAAAATATCAACGAATTTGAGAATGCAGAATCCAATACTGAAAATATAAATAGAAACGGCTGATTTAATGAGTTATTTAATCTGTGACAGGTGTGGAGGATATTATGAACTTCAAGGAGATGAATCTCCAGAAGATCCTCAAAATCTCCGATTTCGGGACTCAGGAAACAAAGTTCCCTACAGTTTTCCTGATAAATGTGAATGTGGAGGTAAACTCAAATATTACGATAATATAGGTGCGTTATTAGAAGATTAACTTAACCATAATTAAATTACTTCTACAAAGATTACTCAGTAATCAAGCATTAAAACTTAAATCAGGCAATACATTAATCGTGGTTTGTAAATGGGTTAATTATGGCTAAATCTGGGAAATACGAAAAAATTGAAACACAAAAAGAAATTATCCGTCCAGAGATGAAATAGAACTGGAATAGTTACAATATATTTTTATTGTCTCAATTCTTTTAATTTAATTACATTCTATTCGTGTATTTATCAGATTTACTAAACTGTTTAATAAACCATACAGCCAGAATTATCCCTAAAATCATCCCCAATAACCCTTCACCACTTATATATGCAATATCACCTGTTATAATGCCTGTTTTTTTAGTGTAAAGGTCTCCTAAAATTAACACATTGATGACATTCCAGGTTGAATGATAAAACAGGACTGGAATTAAATTACTGGACAAGTATATAAATATGATTTATTGTGTGAAAATATGGCTTCATAAGAGTTCAATTAATTAGCTGATATTTTGTAATTAAACTCTTATATTATTTTATAGAATATTAAACTGTTAAACAGCGTTTATTTTCCTTAAAATACTTCTTGCAGCTATTATACCTGTTGCAGCTGCTCCAACAATCCCTCTAGAAACTCCAGCGCCATCTCCTGCAACATAAAGCCCTTCAACACGAGTTTTCAGTCCGCGATCTATTTCAGTTCTCATTGCATACAACTTTATTTCTGGAGCATAAAGAAGAGTTGAATCAGATGCAACTCCCGGAATAACTTCATTCAACGCTTCAAGACCTTCTATAATATCAACAACCAGCCTATGGGGAATAGCCATTGCAATATCTCCCGGAACCACGTTTTTAAACGTTGGTGAAACATTACTTTTTTCAATGCGCTTCCAGGTCGATCTTCTTCCCCTTTTAAGATCACCAAGCCTTTGAATTATAGGTTTCCCGCTTCCAAGAGTATTAGCTATGCTTGCAATTGAAAAAGCATAAGCAGAGGTATTTTCTGTTGGTTTTGTTAATTCAACCCTAACTAAAAAAGCGAAATTGGTGTTTTCAGACACTTTTTCACGCATGGAGTGGCCATTTACGCCTACAAAACTATCATATACTTCTTCAACGATGAATCCATTAGGACATACGCAAAAAGTCCTTACAAAATCATCATAAGTTTTTGTTGTTATGTGAAACTTTGGATCCCATTCAATAGATGTTATATAATCCATTACAATCTGTGGAACTTCTACTCTAACGCCTATATCAACTGGATTATATTTTATAGGTATATCAAGCTTTTTAAGCTGATCTGAAAGCCAATATGCTCCAACTCTTCCTGGAGCTGCCATTACATAGTCGCATTTTATTTTAAATTCATTTCCATTTTTATCTTGTGCTGTTAATCCTTTTATTTTTTTATCTGCAATAATATTTGAAATAGTGGTTTCAAGTAAAAAAATAACTCCCATTTCTTCAAGTTCTGTCTTTATAGAGTTTATAACATCCGGCGTTTTGTCAGATCCAATATGTCTTTGAACTATTGGAATAAATTTAATCCCGGAAGCTGCAGATTTCTTTAAAATTTCAGATATATCCTCGCGAGATGGGGCATAAAGCTCATCCGGCGCGCCATGTTTTAAGAAAAATTCATCTATTTCATTTATTATATCCCAAGCTTCTTCATTGCTTACAAATTCTTCAAGGTTCCCGCCAATATCTGGTTTTAAATTGAGCTTACCGTCTGAAAGTCCACCAGCCCCTCCAAGACCTCCTGTTATATTGCATGGAGAACACTTTCTGCAAGCCCCGTTTTTAAGGGCAAGACATGTTCTTGCTTCCATTCCTCTTCCTTTATCAACCGCAATAACTTTAAGATGATCAGCTAACTTAGCTGCTGCAAATAGCCCTGCAGGTCCGGCACCAATTATTACAACATCGCATTCCATGATAATCCCATTATTAATTTATGTTTTAAAAACTATAAAATAATGTAATTCTTTTATTTATTACTGGAGGTCAATTTCAAGTGTAAGTATGAAATTATGGCTAAAATCACGAGGGTATGTGTAACAATGGACATGAATAAACCACACTCAGAAGAGTTAGATATTTATAAACCATCTCCTGAAAAAGTATATTCCATACTTGACACGTCGCCAAATGGTTTAAGTGAAGAAAAAGCAAAAATACGACTTGAAAAATATGGGCCAAACCAGATAGAAGAGGTTAAGAAAAACCCATTAATATTTAAGTTTTTAGAGAATTTTTACAATATCCTTGCTATTCTTTTATGGGCTGCAAGTATATTGTCTTTTATTTCTGGAACACCTCAATTAGGATTTGCGATTATCGGTGTAATTATAATAAATGCTATTTTTAGCTTCTGGCAGGAATATCAAGCAGAAAAAGCAACAGAAGCCCTCAAAAAAATCCTTCCTTCAACTGCAAAAGTAATAAGAAACAGTAAAGAAAGAGGAATTCTTGCAGCAGAACTCGTGCCTGGAGATATAATTGCACTTGAGGAAGGAGACAATATTTCAGCAGATTCAAGACTTGTAGAAGCATTTCAATTTAAGGTAGATAATTCTACACTTACTGGGGAGTCAAGACCAGTACGTAAAACTCATGAAGGCATGAGTGGCAAAGGTCATACCTTTGTTGAGATGCATAACCTTATTTTTGCAGGTACAAGTGTTACATATGGCTCTGGAAAAGCTGTAGTTTTCTCAACAGGGATGAATACTGAATTCAGTAAAATTGCATCTCTTACACAAACTGTAAAAGATGAACAAAGTCCATTACAAAAAGAAATAAATAAATTAGCATGGACTATAGCGGCAATAGCAATTTTAATGGGTGTTACATTATTTGGAGTTAATATATTTGTTATACATCTCCCTTTAGCCATTGGATTTCTTTTTGCTATAGGATTAACTGTTGCAAACGTTCCAGAAGGGCTTCTCCCTACCGTAACCCTTGCACTTGCTGCAGCTGCTAGAAAAATGGCTAGTAAAAATGCCCTCATAAAGCGGCTTTCCAGTGTTGAAACCCTTGGTTCTACCACAATCATCTGTACAGATAAAACAGGGACTTTAACCAAAAATGAGATGACTGTCCGTAAAATATGGATTCCAAATGAATTAATCGATGTAACTGGAGCAGGATACACACCAGAAGGACAATTTCTCCATAAAGGTAAAGAGATATCATATGATGAGATGAAAGAGCTTAAATTACTTATGAGGACATCAGCGTTTTGTAATGATGCCAAATTAATTAAACCATCAGGTCCTGATGAGAATTGGAAAATACTGGGAGATCCTACAGAAGCGTCGTTACTTGTTGCAGCATATAAAAGTGGTTTTAATCTAGAAGAAGAATTAAAAAGGATTCCCCGGATAACTGAGCTCCCATTTGATTCTATTCGCAAATCAATGAGTTCTATACATCAAAAAGAGAATAAGAAAGTTGCATATATAAAAGGAGCACCTAAAAAGATAATTTCTCTAAGTAATCAAATTTCTGAAAACGGGAAAATTCGACCTCTTCTTGATGGAGAAAAAGAAAAAATAGTTAAAATACATGATGAACTTGCAAAAAAAGGACTTAGGCTGCTTGCAATGGCTTATAGGAATTTATCCAATGATTTCACTGATTACAGGCCAGAAACTACTGAAAAAAATATGATATTCCTTGGAATGATGGCAATGCAGGATCCTCCACGTTCTGAAGTATATAATGCTGTGGATCAGTGTCATCGTGCTGGAATAAGAATTATAATGATAACTGGAGATTATGGGCTTACAGCAAGATCTATAGGTGAGGAGATTGGTATTATAAGCAGTGATTGCCAGGTAGTAAAGGGAAAAGAAATTAATGAGATGTCTGATGAAGAAATTGTACAATTACTTAGTTCTGGATGTGATGTAATATTTGCAAGAGCAGTTCCAGAACACAAGATGAGAATAGCATCCATACTGGAAGAAGAGGATGAAATTGTTGCCATGACTGGAGATGGGGTAAATGATGCTCCAGCACTTAGAAAGGCCGATATTGGAGTTGCAATGGGAATAACTGGTACAGATGTTGCTAAGGGAGCTTCAGATATGATTTTAACTGATGATAACTTTGCAACAATTGTAACTGCCATAAAAGAGGGTAGAACTATTTATGAGAATATAAGGAAGTTTATAACATATATTTTTGCCCATTTAACTCCTGAAATTATTCCATTTGTATTTGTAGTTTTATTTAATATTCCTCTTGCAATTACAGTTATGCAAATAATTGCAATAGATTTAGGAACAGATACCCTTCCTGCAATTGCTCTTGGAAGAGGCCCTCCAGAGTCTGATGTGATGAACAGACCTCCCCGACCAAGAAAAGAAAGACTTCTGAATTTTCCAGTTATCATTAGGGGATACATATTTCTTGGATTAATTGAAGCAGTACTTGTAATGTCTGGGTACTTCTGGGTGCTTTACGGCGGAGGATGGCAGTTTGGACAGATCCTCCCATTTTCAGATTCATTATATATTAAAGCCACCACAATTGTATTTGTGGGTATAGTAATGGCCCAGATAGGAAACCTGCTAACTATACAGACTACACGAACGTCGGTCTTTAAAATCGGAATTTTCACCAATAGGTGGGTAATATGGGGCATTATATTTGAAGTTGCAGTAGTGCTGGCGATTCTCTATATACCTCAGTTGCAAAGTATATTTGGAACAACTCCGCTGGGAATAATAGAATGGTTATACGTGGTTACATTCATTCCAATAATGTTCTTTGCAGATGAATTAAGGAAATATTTAATTAGAAGGTGAAATCTTTGTTTTTTTAATCTAATGTTAAAATTCTATTTTAACTCTTTTAAATGGCATTATCTCCAAACTTTCTTTTTTATAATTATTTTTAAATGAATATGCAATTATTTTGACTCCTTTGTGATAAGCATCCTTTAAAGCATTTGAAAAGTCTGGATCAATCCTATAATTTGGGGAAAAGCACTCTGCATCTTCACGCATTATAAGAAAAAGAATACTTGCATTTAAACCTTCTTCTTTAGCTTTCAAAAATCTGTCAAATCGAAGATTTTCGACGGCTTTTATAAGCTCTTCAACATGTTTTTTAGGCTCTGTCAAAAACTTGGGGGTTGATTGTCGAAAACTTTTTTCTGATACTGAATTTCTTTTCTGATGTTTATTCGTGACATTGCACCATTTTTAATCTTCATTAGCTTCTTAACACTTTTAGGAAAGGTTTTTTGAAAGATATTTTCTATTTTGTT
>JAHRFX010000002.1 GCA_019084405.1 Methanobacterium sp. | reverse complement strand
CCAAAAGAAAACAGAAACAAAGACATAATTAAATATATAAACAAATAAGACGATAAATACCAAGTATAAATGAATCCCAAAAACATTTAAAAACCATAATTACAAAAACACTTTACGAAGTACTGATTATCTATTTAAAGCTATCCTCACTAATTTTTTATCTCCATAACTGCTGGCCGGGATTTAAAAATCTAAATAGAAAATCTAAAATTTCAGGAGGGGGATTTTTCCCCAGAAAATCAGATACATCATGAATTTCATGATACTGCAGTATTTTCTTTTTGAGGTGTTTTCCTGTTTTTAGATGATGTATGTTCTCCTTCTGCAGATAATAATTCAGGAAAATGTAAATGTCTTTTTGTTTTCGGGGAATATCCACTACCCATCGATCTTTTTCCAGATAGGCCTGGTTACCATATTTTTCCAGGAATTTAGAGCTATGGTATTCATTCCATAACTCCGGACCAACATTTTTTTTATAGTCTGGAAGACTCCATAAACTTAATTCTAAAATTATTACTGCTAAATCAATTTCATCTGTCCAGTAACCATTATTTTCCACTATAAAACCTTCATCAGATAATTTACGGGACATTGAATCAGCAGTTTTTTTTAACTGGGGATAAATTGCATCAGATGGAACTTCAGGGGGTTTGAATGAAATTAAAATGGTTTCAGTACCCCGTCTGGTGAAAAGTTTCTCAACTAATTTGGAATTCCCATTTAAGTTTATCTTTGAGAAATACTCTTCTTTCGGCTCACTAAGAAAATTTCTAGAGGCTGCCACAAATTCTGACATCTTTTGCAGGGTTAAAGCAGCAGCAACATTCCTGTTTTTATCTACTGGATCCACCACCACCAGGGGTTCAGTAAAATTTTCACCGGTATCATAATTTTCCAGATCAATAATCAGGCCAGGTTCCCATGAATGGGCAGCAGCTTTTAATACCCCTTCAAAATTACTATATTTCAATATAAGTAACTCACATAGATAACCTGCAAATCCCCCTACTTTAAATTCAGACCCATATGTTTCCACCCCATACATGAACTTTTTAAGAAGTAATACCTCATTTAGCTGTTCGCTTTTCAAGTTCTGCTGGATGTAAATGTTATGAAGGTTAGTTCTATCAACTGCAGATTTTATTTGGCTGGAGTTCTCGATAGCATAACAGGGTACAAAATCTATTTCATATCCATCAATGGTACCGGTAACATAAGGATGAGATGCATAACGTTCTTCAGCCATACCACCCATTTTTTTAATACATTCATGACCTAAAAAGAGACCATTTTTTTTTAAATTTTGCAGTGAAGTTTCCAGTGGGAAATTTAAAAATATATCAATATCTGCTTTTCCAGAAAGCCAGGTACCCTTGGCTACTGAACCTACCAGAACCGCTTTAGAGGGGATATCTTTTTGCAGGGATAGGTTATCCAGAAAATTTATAATTTTTTTTGATAATTCTTCCACTTTTGCTTTTTCTTTTTGGTCGGGTTTGATATAGCTTAAAATAGAATCGTAATTCATCTGATGCCTCATATCAATAAATAAGTAGATGTGGGGATAATATATAAAAGATTTAGCTGCTATTTAAAACAATATTAATTAAAGTTTGAATACTTCCAGGTCAGTGTAAATGGGGCCTGCAGGGGTGAGTTCGCTTTTTTTAAGGACTAAATGGTCAATTTCCATGGCACCGATTTTAACTTCTTTTAGTTCTTCAATTTTTCCCACCAGCAGTTCTTTATTGGTGGAACCTTTCAAACGGCCGATGGTAAGGTGGGGAAGGTAACTTCTTTCTTTAGAAAATCCCATTTTTATAAATTCACCATCCAGATCTTTTTGTATGCTGGAAAATGAATCAGTGTCTTTGGTACCAATCCACAATACTCTTATATATCTTAAACTGGGGAAAACTCCCATTCCTTCAATGGAAATAGAGAATGGATCATAATTTTTTAGTTTTTCTTCAGTTACAGAAGATATTTCACTTATTTTTTCTTCAGAAATATCACCAAAAAATTTAAGGGTGAAGTGCAAATTCTCACTTTCAACAAACTTAACCGGGGCTTCTACGATTTTAAGTTTTTCCTGAACATCCAATATACCTTCATTTAATGATTTATCAATATCTACTGCTAAAAAGGTCCTTATAACTGGAGAATCACTCATATCCTCACCTTCTCTTTTAATTAGTTCTAAGAGAAATGCTTTCTAAAAAACCAATGCGAGTAAAAACTCTATACTTAATTATAAGTTTTTCATTCTATCTATAAGTTCTAATATATTTAAATAAAAAAATTTTTAATTAATCATCTAATTTAAAAAGAGAAATTTAATAGAAGGATTTAGAATTTAAGAAATAAATAATTAAAATTAAAAAAACAGTAATTAATTATTATTTTTCTATTATGCTCTCCTCAATGGACATACCAAAATGTCGGGCTCCTTTATCCAGATAAACCATAACTTTATCACCTTCTTTTAAATTTGAGACAGAAATGGGTTCTCCTTCATCATTGACCAGTCTTATTGTTTCTGCATTTTGAAGTAGAGTCTTAATTTTAGTGCCTTCATATTCTGCTTCTAATAATATCAATGGTCTTTTTTCTATTTTAACCCGGCCTACAATGGCATTTTTAGTTTTTCCATCATTATCTACAATAAGTACTTCGTCACCGGTTTCAATTTCCGAGAGGTATTTGGTTTTATTATCCGGGGTCATAACATAGGCCTGTACCGGGCCGGCATTTACTCTAAAAGGCCTCGAAGCAACATACTCACTTTCCAGTGATTCACTGTGAACCAGGAAAAGTCCTTTAGAATAAGAACCAATAAGCATACCTTCCCCTACATTCATTATAGAACAGGTGTCAATACATACCCTGTCTCCAGAACCAACTGGCTCTACACGGGTTAGAGTGGCTGCTTTTAAATCATAATTTTCAGATTTGATCTTATCCATTAATTCGGTAATTTTTTTAATTTCAGAGTAATGCTGGGGCTGAATAAGAATACCATCAGTTCCATGTTCCAGGGTTTCTAAAGCTAATCTAGCCTCTTCATAATCAGAAACTGCGGCAATTAATTTTACTTTTTCTTTTTGCAGGTCGGCAATAATATTTTCCAGAGGAATAACTTTCCAGTCACTACCTACTAAAATGAGATAATCTACTATTCTACCTAATTTTCTGGCCAGTTCTTCATGTTTTTTACTGTTAATTTCTACATAGGCCGCCACAATTTTAGATTTTCTTTTAAAACTGGAAGCAACTGCCAGATCTTTAGAATCATCTAAATCTATAGGCAAGTGGAGGGTCCCGTCACCTTCACCGTTTTTACCCACTAAAATTATATCAGCATCGTCCTGATTTGATATAACAGTTATATTTCCTAATTTCCTGATATTTTTAACATTATACAGGTCCAGAACGTGATCAATTCCTGATTCCAGTGCGGTGGTAATGTAACTTTTTTTTTCTTCCCATTTTGTTTCAGGGGCCATAATCCAAGCGAATTTCATAGATTTACCTTCTAAGTTATATTTTCTTTTATAATTAACCTTTAATTATCTTTAAAGCTTCTTCCACATCTAATTTATTATGAACAATCTCAGAGATAGCTCTAATGGTCCTTTGAGGTGACTTAGCCTGGAAAACATTTCTTCCGATGGCCACACCTGCTCCACCAACCTCAATTGAATTTTTCACCATTTCCAGTAATTCCTGTTCAGTTTCTACTTTAGGGCCGCCGGCAATGACCACTGGAACAGGACAACCAGCTATCACTTCCTTGAATGTATCCGGATCTCCGGTGTAATTTGTTTTGACTATATCTGCACCTAATTCGGCACCGACCCGGGCAGCTAATTTTACCACATCTGCATTGTGTTCGTCGGAAATACTCTTTCCCCGGGGGTACATCATAGCAATTAAGGGTATGCCCCAATCATCACAGATTTCAGAAATTGTTCCCAATTTAATTAACATTTCCGGCTCTTTTTCTGAACCTACATTTACATGCACTGAAACGGCATCAGCACCTAATTTAATGGCCTTTTCTACAGAAGTCACCAGAACTTTATGGTTTGGATCTGATCCAAGTGATGTACTGGCTGAAAGATGTATTATGAGTCCTATATCGCTTCCATATCCTCTATGTCCACAGCCCACCATCCCCTTATGCATTAAAACTGCGTTGGCACCGCCACTGGCAACTTCATCAATGGTTTCAGTCATATCAATGATACCGGGTACCGGTCCTATGGAAACACCGTGGTCCATGGGAACGATTACACTTTTCCCGGTTTTTCGGTCAATGATCCTTTCAATTCTGATTGTTTTACCTATCATGTACACCCCTCCAAAATATTTTTTATTGAGATTAAAGATATTAATTTTTTATAATTTTACTCTTTATAATTACGAAAGATAACCGGCTTAAACTTAAAGTTTATTGGACCATAACTTAAATTCTTTTATACAGGGTGGAATACCGGCATCCCCACTGGATTCTAACCATCCTTCATTTGAACTTATTATTTCCTCTGTTTGTGAGGAATGAACAAAATCCACCAGCCCCCTGTTTCTTATTATAGTCTTTTTTGGTTTTAATGCAGAAGACCATATGAAATAAACCTTGAATGTTGTATCTGGATGGTATCCACCACCTAAATCAATTGACAATATATCACATTTTTTTATTTTTTTAAATACATGCTCCAGAGTTTCATGTAGTCTAACATCTGCATTTATGAATTCTAAATAATGATAATTTGCCATTAATTGATTCATACAGGGCACGGCTTCTGGACTGTTATCTATAGCTATTACCTGGCCCTTAAATGCCTTTTCTGCTACAATTCTCGTGGTATTGCCAACATGGCACCCTAATTCAACCACCACATCGTCTTTCCTGATGCTTCGCTTTAGATTTTCACGATAGATTTTAATATCATATACAATTTTTATCATAGAATCCACAAATCTGTTCATCATCCTTCTAATGCTGTTAAAAGCTTCCAGTATTCTATTTGATATAATGGGCAATATATAATTTATTTGATATAATGGGCAATATATAATTTGTTAAAAACAACTTTTTAGATATAATATTTTTTTTTTTAAATTTCCATAAACCGGCTTCCACAAAAATCAATTTTTCCTACAATAGAGTTTTCGATACTCGAATCTGGATTTTTGGATAGTGCAAATGCGGTATTTCCCAGCATGGCCATGGAAGCACCCAGGGTTTCATCATCTAAAATGTCTACCATTTCTTTTACTTCCTTATTCATCAAAGAAGTTCTTTCTGCAAACTGCCGGGATAAAGACATGAATTTTGAGGGGCTTGGGTCTGTTATCAATGATTTAAGCATACCTTCTCCGGTTAGATTTATTGTTTTCTGGTGCACTGGATTTTGAATAATGGAAGATGTATCTATATCTCCTTTAGTATGGGCAATTACATATAGTGGTTCAGTAATTATGTGGTTTAATTTTCCAAATCCAGGGGGACCTTCCTTAATCCTTAATACAATACCTCCACTTGTTTCTGCAATTAAATCCCCTAAACCAGTACCTAAAATTACTTCTGAATTATGAGCAATCTCTGCTGCTTGATTATAATTAAGAGGTAGATTAAAAAGATGAGATAATCCTAAAGAAGTTCCCAATGCACAGGCAGCCGATGTACCAAAACCACATGCTATAGGGACCTGTATATCATGCTCAATTTTAAAACCAGAATCCCAGATGAATTTTTGCTGAATTAATTCTATAGTCTTGTGAGTTATGGAGTTTGATAATCTGTCAATTTTTCCATTTATTTTCACGGTGATTTTTTTATCCTTTTTTGAAGATTTCAGTGTGGTTATGACTCCTTTATCCATCACCACTCCTGCTCCCCGGGATCCTTTTTTAACAGGGTTGGGATTATCAATTATTTGAAAAAAACCGGTTATGTGTGATGGTACAAATAGGGAACACTTCATTTAGATCACAACTTTTAGAATATTAATGTAATTATATATCTAATACGAAACTTAAAATAATTAGTTAATCCAAATAGTATTTTATCATAATAGCTGGAATATAATAAAAAATTATTTTTTAACCTTCAGGAGGATTCAGAAATTACTCAAAGAATAGATCTGCACATTCATAGCCTTTTTAGTGATGGGGAATTATTACCCTCTGAGATTGCAAGAAGGGCCTGTGTATTGGATCATAAAGCTATTGCTATTACGGATCATGTGGATGCCACCAATATTGATTGTGTGGGTCGCATAATTGATGCGGTAGATGACATTAATGATAATTGGGGCATTAAAGTGATTCCTGGTGCAGAAATAACCCATGCCCCTGCAGAAATAATTGATAAATTAGCTAATAATGCCCGGAATATGGGGGCGGAGATTATTGTGGTTCATGGTGAAACCCTGATGGAACCGGTAATAGAGGGAACCAATCTGGCTGCGGTAAACTGCCCGGAAGTGGATATATTAGCCCATCCTGGACTGATAACTTATGAAGAAGCTGAAATAGCCAGGGAAAATGAAATTTATCTGGAGATAACTTCTCGAAGGGGACATTCCCTGGGTAATGGGCATGTGGGTAAAGTGGCACTGGATGTGGGTGCCCTTTTAGTGATTGATACCGATACCCATGCACCGGGAGATTTGATTTCTTATGAAACTGCCTACAGTTATGGACTGGGTGCAGGGCTGCCTGAAAAGGAAGTGGAAAAAGCATTAACTAAAAATCCAGAAATCTTATTAAAGAAAAAGGGTTTGATATAAATAAAACTTTTAAACTATTTCATGGCCTTTAACAGTATACTCCAAAATTAAATCATTACCCTGCAGATAACTCTTATTTAATGTCAATTTTAAGGCATCTTTCATTAAATCAAAACCCTCTCCATCTACCAGAGTTTTGGCGTGAGTACCACCTACAATCATAGGGGCTATGGCCACTCTTACTTCATCCACCAGACCAGCCGATAACATGGAAAAATTGAGGGTTGATCCTCCTTCCAGCATCAGATTATCCAATCCTCTTAATTTTAATTCTTCCATTAAGCAAACAAGATCTACCCTTTCTTCTCCACAAATTATAACTTCAGAATTTTCTTTTAGCTTTTTAACCTTCCCCCCTGATGCTAGTTTAGAAACAGCAATTATGGTGGGGGCATCCTTATTTAAAATCCGGGAGGAAAGAGGGGTACGGCCCTGACTATCCACTACAATACGGGTGGGATTATCCTCTACTTTGGATGGGATTTTATGGACTGTTAAACGGGGGTCATCAGCTAAAATGGTATTAATACCCACCATTATAGCATCAGACTCTTTTCTCATATGATGAACTCTTTTTAAATCTTCAACTCCGGATATTTCAGAGCTTCCACTGGCTGTGGCGATTTTACCATCAAGGGTCATGGCTGCATTCAGGATAACATGGGGTCGCAAAATATATCACCTTTATTTAATAATTTATAGCTCTAGAATCAAAGCGCTGTTACATCTATTAGATTATAAAGAATAAAAATTTTTTAAAATTATTATTTAATTGTTTATAAGGGGATTAATTATAATAAATTATCTAATATTTTTATATTACAATAAATATTTTAATTGCTTTAAAACTAATTTTTTTATAGAAATGATATAAAACTTTAATCTAAGTTAATCATTTTTATTATGATAGTAAAAAACTTTAATTTAATTTATCACTGAATAATAAGAGGAGATAGAATGTCTGAACGTTATCAGAAAGGATTAAAACAACTTCAATTAATGAACGAAAACTCTTATGAACTATTAAAGAAAAATTTAGAGGATATAGCTCCTGATCTTGCTCGTTTTGTTGCTGAATTTCCCTATGGAGAAATATATACCCGGGAAAACCTTGATTTAAAATCAAGAGAAATAGCAACTGTAGCAGCACTCACTGCTATGGGTACTGCTCCATTACAATTAAAAAGTCATATAAATGGTGCATTGAATGTGGGGTGTACTAAAGAAGAAATTATTGAAGTTATAATTCAAATGGCAGTCTATGCAGGTTTTCCTGCTGCTATTAATGGTATCATGATAGCTAAAGAGGTCTTTGAAAATAAAGAGGATTAATTTTAAAATAATCCGGTAATAATCCATTTTAATTTAGATTATAAGTAGTCTTTCAGGAATATTTGCCCTTTACCATTTTTTATGGTTATACTGGTACTGGAAATGGATTGCAGGTTATTAAGAAATTCTTCACCATTACTATGGTCCATGAGAAAGGTCTGACTATGGGATAGGTAAATAGGGTGTAAAATAATTTCAGCATCACCATTATTAAGCTTAAATTCAACCACCATGGATTTTCTTGCTGCAGGAGTTACTGCATCGAATATACAGTTTCCTAAACTATAAAATATTAATTTACCTTTATAATTTTCTATTTTCTGTATAACATGCGGATGATGGCCTATAACTAAATCAGCACCAGCATCTATACTTTCTCTTGATAGTGAATATTGCCTTTCATTGGGTGATGAAGTCATTTCATTCCCATAATGGAAACTCACCACCACAAAATCTGATTATTTTTTAGCTTGGTCAATACTTTTTTTTTATCAGTTCAACTTCAGCAGGAGCATATCCTGATCTATTTTCTGTGGCAAAAGGCATTTCTTCCTAGGAATATTCAAGAAAACTATTCCTATCCATAAAATTTATAAATGCAATTATTGAACCATTTTTTTCTACATAGGTGGGCCTGATGGCTTCTTCAAGGTTACTTCCAGCTCCAGCATAGGAAATATTATTTTTTTGGAGGGTAGCGATACACTCATCTAAACCTTCTTTTCCATAATCCATAATGTGATTATTGGCCAAAAAACTTTAATATTGTTTTCTGTTAGTAATTGAGCGTACTCTGGATTTACTTTGAAAAAATAACTGCTTTTGGTAGGATTAGTTGCCCGGGTAAAGGGACCTTCCAGATTAACTACTACCATATCTGAACTTTTAAAAAGTGGTGTTAAATCATTGAATACATTAACATTGGATTGTAATGCATCATTTACTCCTCTACTTAACATCACATCCCCGGTAAACATCATGGTTATATTAGAAGAATTAATTTTCGATACATTTTGAGTTTCATAAGGACTGAAATTACTGGATAAAATAAAAATAAGGACGCCTGAGAAAATCATTAAATAATATTATAAAAAATATTTTTTTATTCATGGTTCACCTAATTTTGAAAATAGATTTCGCATTATTTTCTGTAATTTTATCCACTTTTTTAAAGGGTAATGATTGTAATTTAGCTATTTTATTAACTGCCTCATATAAAAAAGAAGGTTCATTTTTCTTCCCTTTGAATGGGGATAGGTAAGGACTATCGGTTTCAGTTAAAATTGAATTTAATGGGATTTTGGTAGCTAAGTCCTGGTGGTGTTTTGAAAAACATACCATGGTTGAAAAGGAGAGATAATAATCTTCTTCTAAAATTTTTTGAGCAGTTTCGTGATTACCACTGTAACAGTGGAATACAACTTCAGGTATGGAATTAAATTTTTTTACTATATTTAATGCCTTTTCTTCACATTCACGTGCATGAATAACCAGTGGAAGTTCATACTCTGCAGCCATATTGGCAAATAACTTAAAAACTTTTTCCTGCTTCCGGCGTCCTTCCAGATCTTTCACATGGTAGTAATCCATACCGGCTTCCCCAATACCCACCGCCTTTTCGATATTCTCTTCAATTAAATCCATAACTTCTTCAACTACTTTAAATTCAGCTTTTGAAGAATTGACTGGATGAAAACCTAATGTGGGATATATGAAACCTTTGTGTTTTTTTGAAAGTTCTAAAGCGCGCTTATTTCCTCCCAGCGTAGCTCCGGAGTTAATTAAAGCCATTAATTTATCTTTAGCTCTTTCTATAACTTCATTCCGGTTTTTATTAAAATCTTTAAAGTCCACATGGGCATGGGTATCAATCATTTTCCTTCACCATAAATTATCATTAAATGGATCATCAATCCCCAGGATGCCAACTCCATGACTATACTCCAAAACGCCTTTCACGTTGTTGGTATGATCTTAAAGCCCTTAAAAAATCTACTTTACGAAGTTGTGGCCATAAACTATCGCAGAAGTAAAGTTCGGAATATGATGATTGCCATAATAGAAAACCACTTAATCTTTCCTCTCCACTGGTTCTTATTATAAGATTAGGATCTTCTAAACCGGCAGTGTAAAGATTATCATTTACCATATCTTCATTTATATCTTCTATATTTAAATCTCCATCTTTAACCTTCTGTGCAATTTTCTGGATAGCGTCAATAATTTCTAAACGCCCATCATATCCAATGGCTATATTTACTCTTCTTTTCTTGTAAGAAGATGTGGATTCTTCGGCTATTTGAATGGCCTTTCGCACATTTTCCGGTAGTAATTCAAGTTTACCCACTGCTTTTACCTGGACTTCATTCTGATGAATTTTCTTATTCTGGGCAATTGCTTCAAAATTTTCCTGGAATAATTTCATCAATCCTTTAACTTCATCAGGACTACGATTGAAATTTTCTGTAGAAAAGGCATATGCGGTTACAATTTCTATTCCTAAATCCACACACCAGTCCAGTACCCTTTCCAGGGTAGCTATCCCTTTTTCATGGCCTTCAATTATCTTAATATTTCCTTGAATCTTTGAAAAACGACGGTTACCATCCATTATTATGGCAACGTGTTTGGGCATATTTTCCGGCTTTAAATTACGTGAAATATACCATTCATAAATTCTATAAATCGGTTTTAAAGGGTACATTTATCTCTCCTGTATTTATCCTGGCTAGATGATAAGCAAAATTTAGAGCACGGATATAACCACTTTTACTTTGATCTCGGGATGTATCAATGAATATATGGTCCATTCCTAATGTTACAGCACCATAACTCTTAATTGATCCAATTAAAACCAGGGAACGAAATATTAAATTTCCAGAAATACCATCCGGTGCTAAAATTAGATTACATCTATCTTTTACTGCTTTTTCTATTAATATGTAATAGTGCTTAACCGGGTATTTATTTTTTATGATGGAGGTTAGATGCTTCCCTTCCTCAATAGATTGATCAATCTGAGGACTTCTACCCACGTCCTGTGACCTTCCACCAGATATAATGGCAACCTGAGGATTTTTACCCATTAATTTTAAAAATTCACAGCACTGCTCCACCATACGCGCCTTTTCTTCCAGATTTTTTCCTTCATCAATACCCACCGGGGCTAAGAGGAATTCATGATTCTTAATTTTAATAAAAGAAGCCCTTATAATTTTATTTCCATATTCTCTTTTTATAGATGATATTATTGAGGAATCCAGGGAACCTCTAACTACTGCTCCTGTACGGGGGTCGGAAATCATTTCCATAAGTTGTTTTTCATTGTCCACCAGCCTGACTGGAAATTCAACACTTTGAGCGGCTTCTACAATTTCCTGGTTTTTCCCCACACCTGCGGCTATTAAATTCATTAAATTCACTTTAATTAATTATTATTTATTTAATTTTAGTATAAATCTACATTTTTACTTATTTTTTTATAAAATTTAAAATTTTAACCTTAAATATGATTTTTAAAATATTTGTATCAATATTAATATATTAGTTGTCTTCGAATTTAGATCTTCTAAAACCCGGTGGTTTTTAGATATTTCGTATTTTATTTAATTTTCCTAACTATCTTATCATTTTCAAATTGGTAGGTAAATTATAAGTTTATATATTAATAAGAACATTTAATATATATCTGATTTAGGATTACCTAATTAATATTAAAATTATTTAAATTAATATTAAATTAGCTTATTATACGTTATTGCAGTTACTACTATTGAATGCAATAATGAACTCTAACAAATTTTTAAAATTAATGAAAAATAAGGTTATAGTATGGAAAAAAAGGATTTTGTAATAATATTTTTATTTTTGGCCATAGTAGGTCTTTCTATATTGGCTTTTCAAGCGTATGCTTCAAGTACATACGATGTGACTAAGGGCGAAACTAAAATACTTCTTTTAGCGGTTGACCCGGGAGAACCCCGACCAGGCCCTGGAGCGGTGGACATGGCATTTGTACTTACTCTGAATGAAGGAGATATCACTAATGTAATTTCGGTTTATCCCTTCCAGATGGCTCACCCCACAGCTACACCTCCTCCTGAATTGAGAAGCATGGGTTTGGATAAACATTTACTTCATGATTCACTCTGGGACGCAGATGTAGAAAAAGGCGCAAAATTAGCTCAAGAAATTGTGGAAGCCAACACGGGTGAAAAAACAGATATTGTGGTTATGATGACACCTGACGCTGTTGATAGCTTTTTAAATGTAGCCGGTCCGGTTATTATACCTGGTTATGGAGAGGTATCCGGAGATTCTCTAACTTTTTTACGTGAATCTCAATCTGCAGGGGCATCAAGGGGAGCTGTCCTGGAATCCCTAATGAAAGCGGTAGCCAGTACGGCCAATGATGAAAGTAAATATTTAACACTGGTTCATGTGGGAATTACCCAGTATGCTCAGGGAAACATAATTGTTGTTCCCCAGGGTGCATTTATTCAGTTCTTAATTTCCACAGGACTGGACCCTAAAAATATTTAATTTTTCTTTTTTTTACTAATTCTCTTTTTTTAATATAAATCATATATTTCAATAGAATATAGTTAATTATTAATAGTAAAAATATAATATTATCTAATAGATTATAAAACTAAATAATATTGTGATTTTAAAGGGAAATGTTTACACATGCATTTACCTGTTAAAGGGGCCTTGGGGGGATTTTTGTGGTCTCAAATGAGATAAACCAAATTCTATCAAATTATAAAGGGCATGAAATATCGGCTGGTGGATATTTAGTTTGTGAAGACTGTAATGGGTATTACCAGCTTCAGCAAGGGGAATCCCCATCTGATTTTGATTTTTGTGAATGTGGGGGTCAATTGTTTTACTATGCTGATAGGGGGGAATTCAGTAATTTCGGTCAGGATGAAACTGATTCTGGTCCTTTAGAATCCGAAGAAATTAATAAACTTATTTCTAATCTAAAGAATAAGGCTGAAAAACGGAAAAAATTATTTGAAGAGCTATCCAAAAAAGTTGAAATTCAGGAAGAGCTTTTAAATGAAATCCAGGAAGGAAAATGGCATTTATGGGAGGGAATAGCCCAAAAAAATATTCAAAATGATGTACAGGATCAGAAAAGGTTAATAAAGGACATCATTGAACAGGAAAATACTGATTTGTATGATGAGGAAGACTTAATCGACACTATTATGACTGAAGAAGCTAAATTAATGAGTCATATTAAAAATAAAAGACAAAATATCCATAGCTCAAGATCATGGAGTGGAAAAAGTTCAGTTAAAGGCCAGGACTTAATTAAAAAGTGGGATAATGACTACGTGGGGGTAAATCTAAATTTTATTCGTTTAATATCCCTATTTATAATATTTTTAATTATACTGGGGTTCATATATCTGTTCTTTATCTGGATATGGACTTAGAATTCATTAAAAAATTAAATAAACCCTTTTTTTTTAAAATTTGCTCAAATATCTATTTTATTTAATTTAATTATCCGTGTAGAAAATTCAATATCTGCTGATATAAAAAAAATATATTTAATTTATTACTGCCGTAAAAAATAAAATAAAATAAATGGATATAATATTAATCCACAACTATTTTCAGTGCGGATTCCATCTTTTCTAGTGTTTCATCCAGATCTTCTTTTTGGTGAGCTTGGGATAGGAAACAACACTCAAACTGAGAAGGAGGAATAAAAACCCCATTTAAGAGCAGATTATTGAAATAAACACTGAATTTTTCAGTATCTGACTTTTTAGCGTCCTGGTAATTATGAACTTTCTTAGAACTAAAGTATATCTGAAACATGGATCCTAAACCTACCAGATTAAAGTCCAGATTATTATCATCCAGCATAGCCTGAATTCCATCACGCAAATAATTACCTTTATCATTCAATTCCCTGTAAAAAGAACTATCTAACTCTTTTAAAGTATTCAAACCAGCAGTAATTGAAATAGGATTACCATTAAATGTACCGGCCTGATACACACTTCCACAGGGAGAAATAAATTCCATTATCTCTCTAGATCCAGCAAAAGCCCCCATAGGGAAACCACCACCAATTATTTTACCCATGGTAACTAAATCAGGAATTATCCCATAATATTCCTGAGCCCCTCCCTCCGAAAGCCTGAAACCAGTGATAACTTCATCAAAGATAAGAAGTATATCATTTTCAGCAGTGATTTCTCTTAAAAATTTTAAATATCCTTTGTGAGGTTCTATGCAACCAATATTGGCCATCACAGGCTCCATGATGATGGCGGCAATATCTGAGCCCTCACTGGCAATTAACTCACTCACATATTCTTCATTATTAAATGGGGCAGATAAAGTATTTTTAGTAGTATCTTCTGGAACACCTGGTGAATCTGGTAAACATGCTGCTCCTGATCCTGATTTTACCAGAACATAATCATGAGCACCGTGATATGATCCTTCAAATTTAACAATCTTATTTTTACCGGTAAATGCCCTTCCTAATCGAATAGCACTCATGGTAGCTTCTGTACCTGAATTCACAAATCTTACCATGTCGGCACATGGCACCTTATTAACCACCATCCGGGCTAAATCAATTTCCTTTTTTGTGGGAACCCCGTAAGTGGTACCTTTTTGCATCTGACTGTAAACGGCATTTATTATCTTTTCAGGACTATGGCCTAAAATCAGAGGCCCATATCCCAGACAGTAGTCAATGTACTCTTTTCCATCCACATCCCATAACCGGGATCCTCTACCTTTTTCGGCAAAAAAGGGGTAAGGTTGAAAGGCCCTTACCGGAGAACTAACACCTCCTGGTAAAAAATTTCGTGACTCATTAAATAAATTTTCAGACTTCATCAGGGTTCCTCCTTATAAATTATCCTTACTTAACTGTATTAAAGAATTCACTGCAGCTACGGCTACAGGTGTTCCTCCTTTAGGTCCTTTAGTAATAATATAGGGAATTTGAGTATCTTCTAAAGCATCTTTAGACTCAGCAGCACCAACAAAGCCTACTGGAACTCCAACAACAGATTCAATATCCATTATTCCTTCTTCAACCAATTCAATCACTTTATAAAGTGCAGTAGGTGCATTACCAATGACAACTATTCCTTTAAATCCATATTCTGCAGCATACCCGATAGCCGCCGCCGCCCGTGTAATACCTTCTTTTTTGGCCATTTTAATAGTTTCAGGATGGTTAATAAAACATTTAACTTCTCCGGAATACTTATTTATCCCGGCACGTACCATATTTATATCAGTTAGAATGTCTTTGCCACTTTTAATGGATTCTATGCTGCATTCCACAAAACCAGAACTTATGTGACAAAGTTCTGCATATTCCACATCAGCGGTGGAGTGGACTATTCTCTCTACAATAGATTTTTCTTCAGTAGATAAGTGGTCTATTTTATCACTTATCAACGATCTTACTATTTCTCTGCTTTTCAGGGCAATATCCTGGCCCTGTTTAGTGGATGCACCCATAAACATTATATCACTTTTTGTTAATTACAATCAGGCAAATTATATTAATATCTTAAAATTTCCTTTATAGAATTAACAACCTACTGCTTTATATTTTTTTCATATAATTCTTTACATTTTATTAAATCTAAATATCTGAAATTTTAAAATAATCTGGGAGCCGGATATAGTTTTACAAAGCTTTTTTTAAATTAAAAACATCGGCCTTAAAAAAGCTAAAAGGAAATCATGTCAAGAATTATATAAGAATGTTATAATTTTTAGAGTTTTTTCGACCACAAAGTTTCAGGTGATTTTAATTAATGATAAAAAAAATTGAAAAAAAAGTATTTCCCCGAGGGGGTTTTTGCAGGATTTAAGGAGTCAATCTGCGCCTATCTCTGGGGAATAGAACAGTTTCTCTAATATTATTTACACCAGTCAGGGTCATATTGAATCTTTCTGCACCTAAACCCCATCCTGCATGCGGGGGCATTCCATATTCGAATGCAGCCAGGTATTTTTCAAATGAAGTGGGATTTAATCCCTGATTTTTTATTCTCTCCACCAGTAAATCATGTTTATGCACTCGCATGGCCCCTGATGAAATTTCAAGATCCTTATACATCAAATCAAAAGCAAAACTTGTTTCAGGATTTTTTTCATCAGGCATCACATAGAACGGCTTAATGGCAGTGGGCCAATCAGTTATGAAATAGTATCCTTCCATAATTTCACCCATGGCCTTTTCAGATGCCCGGGACATGTCTTCGCCATGCTCCAGAGCCACCCCCTGGGAATTGACCATATCCACCATATCATCATAACTTACCCTTTCAAATGGAGCAGAAGGAATTTCCATTTCACGCCCTAAAACATCTAGATCGTCCTGGCAATGGGTTTTAACATCAGTTATGGATTGAACTACCAGTTTTTCCAGAATATCCATTACATCTTCATGATTCATAAAAGAAGCTTCGATATCAATGGATATTACTTCATTGAGGTGTCTTAGAGTATCATGCTCTTCAGCCCGGAATATAGGGGCAATTTCATAAACTCGATCAAAACCAGCAGACATCATTATTTGTTTATACAGCTGGGGGCTTTGACCTAAAAAGGCCTCTCTTTCAAAGTAAGTAATGGGAAAAAGTTCAGTACCTCCTTCTGTTGCAGATGCCACTAATTTAGGAGTATTGATTTCTAAAAATTCATTTTGTTCCAGGAAAACTCGTATGGAATGCAACATCCTGCTTTTAATCTTAAATATGGCACTAACTGCTGGTTTACGTATGTCTAAGAATCGGGAATCAAGACGGGTATCTATTTCGGCCCTTACCTTTTCGGTGGGATCCAAAGGTAAAGGCTGTTTAGATTCATTTAAAAGATTTAAAGAGATGGGTATGAGTTCCACGCCACCTGGTGCTTTAGGTGACTCCTGTACAGTTCCTTTTACTGCAATAACGGATTCTTTTTTAATCTTTCTTAAATCTTCAAAGATTTCTTTTTCAATTTTTTTGCTGGGTGCAGTGATTTGTATGGTCCCGTCTCGATCTCTTAATAATACGAATATTATTCCACCTAAATCTCTTATTTCATGAGTCCATCCCATTACCGTTATTTCCTGTCCATTCATTTCAGGGTTCACATCACGGGAATAATGGGTTCTTCTCCAATCTAATGAGTTTATCAATGTTATTCACCTCAATCCTTTGATTTCATTTTTAATTAATAAAGCTAATTATTTAAAATAAAAAAACTCTGAATTATTTTTTATTCAATCTTCTTTTAAAAGATTCAGAGTGAGCATAAAGGCCTTCATATTCGGCTAATGGTACAACCACATCTTTCAGGCTATTTAATCCTTTCGGGCTCAATCTTTGCACCGTTGGTTTTTTGATGAAAGATTCTGTAGAAAGACCCGAATACATTTTCGCACATCCAGCAGTGGGTAAAACATGGTTGGTTCCAGAACCATAATCGCCTGCAGCAACTGGTGTTAGTTCACCTAAAAATATAGACCCTGCATTATTAATCTCAGTTAAAACACTCTCTGGATTTTCGGTCATTATAATCAGGTGTTCCGGGGCGTATTCATTGGAAAAATAGATAGATTCTTCCAGGGAATTGGTAATAATTATTTTCCCATATTTTTCCAGAGATTCTTCTATTATATTGCTTCTTTCCATGTATTTAATATTTGTGTGAACCATTTCCTGTATATTTTTAGCCAGGCTGCTATTGGTAGTTACCAGTACACAGGAAGAGTTAGGATCGTGTTCTGCCTGGGCCAGAAGATCATAAGTAATATATTCTGGATTTGAATATTCATCAGCTATAATTAATACTTCAGAAGGACCCGCTGGAAAATCAATATCAACTTCACCATATACCAGCTTCTTGGCGGCTGTTACAAAAATATTTCCCGGGCCCACAATTTTATCCACAGGTTTAATACTTCCTGTTCCATAGGCCAGAGCAGCAATGGCTTGGGCACCCCCTACTTTATATATTTCATCTGCCCCAGCTATATCAGCGGCAACCAGCACGGCATCACTTACAGTACCATCTGACTGAGGTGGCGTACAGCAAACTATTCTTTTTACACCGGCTATTTTAGCAGGAATAACGGTCATTAATATGGTGGAGGGATAAACTGCTCTTCCACCAGGTATATAACACCCTGCACTTTCAATAGGCCTTATTATCTGACCGGCTTTAATTCCAGAATCCACTTCCATGGACCATTCTGATGGTACCTGCGCCTGGTGGAATTTTTTTATGTTCCGGGCTGCTTTTTTCAATGATTCAATAATTTCAGGGTCTAAATTATAGTAACTGTGATCTATCTCTTTTTTAGAGACCTTGAAATTTTTTAGATCTACCTTATCAAATTTACTGGTGTAATACTCTAGAGCAAGGTCTCCTCCAGATTGAACCTTATTGATTATGGATTGAACATCATTTATGATATGATTAACATCTATTTGGGATCTTTTCACCAGCTCTCTGATTTTTTCTTTTTTAAATTCTACAATCTCCATTTAATCCCCTCAGATAGTTATTTAATATTGATTATTTTTTTTTAGTTTTTATAATATTAATCAGGAATAGATTTGGATTTTTTTCTAAACAAAATCTTGAACTAATTTTTCGTATTACTTATTTATATACGACTTATCATGGTTCGGAAATTATATTGATATTAAATCTTGACACAGGTTAGTTATAATATTATTTTTCTTACATTAAATCCTGATTTTTTAATTTTTCAAATAAATTAATTAATTTAAATCATTTTTAATAGTATATATTTGTTATAATTAATTAATATGAATTTAATTAGCTATTGGAGAAAAATTAAAACTCCATTTATTTTTTTTAAGAATTAAAGAATCGAATTTTAATTATTAACTATTACTGTATAGTTAGTAAGAGAAAAACTTATCTTATGGTGTTCACATAAAGCATGGATAGCCCCGTATAGAATATAACTTTAAAAAAATTTTAGAATTGTGAGCTTTAATTTTTAATTATTCAAAACTTAGATATATATACGATAGGATTTAATTTCTATTTAGGAGAAGAGGTTGGTACCCATGTATAAGGATGAAATGATACAACTCCATCAATTTTTGGTATATGTTTTAAAATATCTGGAAAAAGGTTATGAAATTAAAAGTGAATGTGAAGAATACATTTCTCTAAATATTAGTCCTCATCATATTCACAGAACTAAAGCAGAGCATAAATACGCTATTTTTGTTTTATCCAGCGCCATATCTGAGATTATTGCCAAGGAAAACGCTGGAACTCTCCCTTCTAATGTGGTAAATGGCCTATCAGAATTGGCTAAAAGATCACGAAAAGAGTTAATAAAAGTTGATTTGCAAATAGAAGCTAAATAAAATCTTTATAATATTAACACATTTCATCCGAGTATTATTTAATTTAAATATCCTATCCTATTTATTATCTTTTTTAATTGTATTATGTGGATATTTATTTATTTCCTTATTTTAACCTTTAAATGAATTTCCACCATAAATTAGGGACTGTCAAAAACTTGGGGGTTAAATGTCAAAAAGTTTTT
>JAHRFX010000058.1 GCA_019084405.1 Methanobacterium sp. | reverse complement strand
ATTCTTAAGGCCTCTTTTTAATATATGATGAATATTCAATTGTACTTTTATCAGGGAAATCTAAATAATTGTTTGTGTGTGAAATTAAAGTCAGATAACAGGTGAATTTTCACACTAGATCAGACACCCTGTTATTATTAATAAAGACTTAATATAAATAATATTTGGGGGAATTTTATGGTTAACTGGAGAATAGGGGAGGAATTTAAACCCGCAAAGCAGTTAAAAACGCTCTATTACATTTATTTTGTTATTACAATAATATTTGCTGTTTTAATTTGGTACATTCCAGTGGTAATATTTGCACCATTAATTGCGACCGTGATAATATCAATTCCTGTCCTTTTAGTCTTGCTCTTTACTTTATACTGGATTCCGAAGTTTTACGGCACAATTAGTTACAAGCTAGATGATGAAGAGATAGAATGGAGAAGAGGTGTTTGGTTTAAAAACACAGGAATAATTCCCTATAACAGGATAACCAATGTAGATATTGCCCAAGGGCCCATATCTCGAATGTTAGACATTGGCTCACTTAAAATTCAAACTGCAGGATATTCAAATCCAAATCAAGGATGGGGAACTTCTTCAGAAATAACTATTGATGGTGTGGAAGATTTTGAAGAGCTCAGACATATTATAATGGACAGAGTAAAGGGTAGAAAGCCTGTAGCAGTTCAAACCTTCGAAGAAACTCCTCAAGATGTTCAGGGTAAAATTCTGGCTGAACTTGTGGAAATAAAGAAATTGCTTCAAAAGATTTCTGAGAAATAGTAAAGTTTTGCCGCATCATTAGAACTTAAATCAGTTATAAAAAATTAAATAATATGGAACTCAAATCAGATCAGGAAAAAGATAAGGATCTGATAATTTTATGCCCAACACAAAGATTAAATGAGTTAGAGTTTGAGAAGATAAAAAAAGAAAGATAGTATAGTTGATTACTTAATTTTTTTCACTGTTAATGAATTTTGAGATCCAGTTTTCATAAAATGATGTTTCCCCTATTATTTCTTTAAATATACTAATCGACTTAATTTTTCAAAATATATTTTAAAAAGTTAAGTCAATTAGTATAACCTTATTTAAGGAGTATGATTATTTTTTATCTTTGAATGATTTTATAAAACTGCTTTAAAAATCTTTTTAGTAAGAAATACTCGTTTAAAACAGTTTTTTTATATTATTAATTATTGTATATTTTTTATTTAATTTCCATTTTAGAGGTTTTAGAAAATTCTCTGGAATTAATTTTAATGGAATATGTGTCAGATGCATTGATGGTTATAAATCTTGTAGTTAGTGAGCGTTAGGTCATAGGTAGTGGTTCTAAGTGTAGGATTTATGAAATAATTTTAGTTCTTGAGTTAGTGTCGTATGTTTAATTTCAAACATCTAAAGCGGCTCCTACGAATTATAATCCTTCCAGAAATATTGATGAAACTCTAATAATGCTTTTTAAATGTCCAGACTGTATTGTTATTCTCTTCATCATACTCCACTTTTTGAAATGATACTTTATGATTGTATAAATCACCTAATAAGTACACATAGATTATGCATGGGGCAACAGTTATGGGAATATTTTCTTTATTTAGTTCAATTATACTTTCTTTTAACACAGGATTTATAACAGTTAAAACTGCATCATCGCCAGAGCAATCAAATAATAAATCATCTGCCAACCCCATTTCTTCATTGAATGCTTTTTTTAAACCTTCTTCAGTTAAATTATTTTTATCAATAATACTTTGAGAATCAAGATAATTTACAATATATTTTGCAGATAATCTTGACAGTATTCTTGAATTTTCTCCCATTACTTCATATATGGTCTTATTAATCAGATAAATCATTACATTTAATAGTTTAGCTGATTTAGGCATGGTATAACATCTCCTT
>JAHRFX010000111.1 GCA_019084405.1 Methanobacterium sp. | reverse complement strand
CATTTTTATCCTGATTATTAGAACTATTACCCTGAGAATGATTAGGATTTCTGGCACAGTAGATTTTTCTAGTGATGGGTTTGGATATATTGTCTTCTAGGAGTTATAAAACTTATGGAAGACACATATCCAAACCCATCACTAGAAAAATCTACTGTGCCAGAAATCCTAATCATTCTCAGGGTAATAGTTCTAATAATCAGGATAAAAATGTAGATAACTCCCCTTTAATAGATAAAGAATAAGATATTACAGGTCCTTCCATGCTCATTGAAACTAATTTAGATGAAGTAAAAAAAAGGGAAAGTGCTCTTTTTTTTATTAATGAACATATCCAGAAAAATGGTCGTCTGAATTTATATGACTTAACTGGTTTATCTGGAGCATATTTACTAAAAAAAGAAGACTTTGAAGTTTTAGAAACTTATGTGGGTCCAGCTGTATTTGAAAAAATGCTGGATGAATATGGAAAGGCCCATTTAGGTGGAGAAAAAGTTTTAGGATTTAATCGTACCAGTGCAGGGATCCTGGCTACTATTCTAGCATTGGTTAAAAAAGACAGTACGGTGGTTCACTATTTGCCAGAATTACCATCCCATCCTTCTATCCCTCGCAGCACCCAGCTGGTAGGGGGGCATTATCTGGAATTTGATAATTTGAAAGATTTTCTTTTACCAGAAAACACTTCTCTGGTGGTTATAACGGGATCCACCATGGATCATAAGGTGATTTCTGAGGAAGAATTTAAGAAAATAATTAAAAAGGCCCATTTGCATCCTTCAGGTAAAATTCCCGTGCTGGTGGATGATGCTTCTGGAGCAAGATTAAGGCCGATTGTTTTTAATCAACCTTCCGCATTGGACCTGGGTGCAGATTTAGTAGTAACCAGCACTGATAAACTAATGGACGGCCCCCGGGGAGGTTTAATGGCAGGAAAATCTTCTTTAATCGATGCAATTAAATCAAAAGCCCATCAATTTGGTTTAGAAGCCCAGGCCCCCCTGGTTGCAGGTATGGTAAGGGCTCTGGAGCAATTCAATCCGGAAAACATTTTAAGGTCACTGGATAAAAAGGAAAAGTTAAAAAAATTATTAAATCAAGAATTTGAAGGATTTAAAGAAACTCCTACTGGGGTGATGATTTCACCCCATGATATAGCTGGGGAACTGGAAAAAAGAAATATTGATACCCGTCTAAGTCCTGATGATCTATCATTTTTATGGGCTATGATTCTATTAAAAGAATACGGAGTTATCACCATACCTGCAGTGGGAATGCCTGGTGCTTCCCCTACACTTAGACTGGATATGGCTTCTTTAGATGGGAAAAAACTGGAATTAAATGAAATAAAAAATATTTTAAAGGGGTCCTTTAAAAAAATGGAAATAATAGCTCCCCACATAGATAAATCTAAAGATATTCTATTTAAAAATAGATGATTCACGTCCCACTAATTTTAAAGGGGGTTCTTTTTTTTTGATTGAAATAGACGGTTCTTCTGGTGAAGGAGGGGGAGCGGTGGTTCGGATTTCTACGGCTCTAGCTTCTTTAACTTCCCAAGACCTTAAAATAAAGAATATAAGGGCCCAAAGACCCCGAAAAGGCCTTTCATCTCAGCATTTAATGGCACTAACTGCACTCTCCTGGTTGTGTAATGCAAAATTTCAGGGTTTTCATACTGGTTCTGAGGAAATCGTTTTTTGCCCGGGCAAATTAAGGGGAGGAAATTTGGAACTGGATATAAAAACTGCGGGAAGCATGGCCCTGGTATTACAGGCCTTTATGATACCTGCACCATTTGCCCCTGAAAAAGTAGAAATAACTCTAAAAGGGGGTTCTGATGTTAAATGGGCCCCACCCTGTGATTATCTAAAACATATTACCCTGCCTATTTTAGAACTAATGGGATATAAATCCCGGATAGAGCTAATTCAAAGAGGTCATTACCCTCGAGGGGGTGGAATTTTAAAGGCTGAAATTTTCCCTGTAAAAAAATTATATCCTTTAAAAATTTTAAAACCTGAAATTGACTCTATTAAAGGAATTTCTCATGCTACAAACCTTCCCCCACATGTGGCTAAAAGACAGGCTTTAGCTGCTGAAAAAATTCTTGCTAAAACGGGTTACGAGGTGGATATAGCAGTAGAACATACCTCCAATGATTTATCCTCCGGGTCGGGTATTGTGGTCTGGGCCCAGGGAAATACTCGTATAGGGGGAAATGCCCTGGGAGAAAGAGGGAAATCTGCTGAAAAAGTAGGTGAAGAAGCTGCTAAAAATCTGATGTATTCTCTGGAAAGGAAAGCCACTTTAGATAATTATATGGGGGATCAAATTATTCCCTACATGGCCCTAGCAGGTGACTCCTGTTTTAAGATTCCCACTTTAAGCTCCCATGCCTGTACCAATATACAGATTGTTAAAAAAATAACCGGGAAAACTTTCATGGTGCACCCAAGCCGGGAGGGAGTGGTGGAAATTGGCACAAAATGAGAAAATTTTATTGGAATAAGGAATTGTTATGTATATTACAAGTGGTCAATACTTCCCCTAAAAAAATTAAATAAGGGGCTTATTTTTCTTATAAACCCTAAATAAAAAATAAATATCCCCTTATTTTTCAATATGTATACATTCTCCTGATATTACTTTACGGAGTGTATTATCATCTAATTCTAGAATAAGGGCTCCGGTATTGGTTATCCCTATTGCTTCACCTCTTACAATTTTTCCCAGCCTTTTTCTTACTTCCACATAACTACCAATGGTGGTGGATAAATTCCTCCAATCATTTAGAATATCTGGGAAATTGCCTGACTTAAATTCCTCGTATGTTTCTTCAAATATCTTAGAAAAATTTTGAACTAGTTTCACACGGTCTATTTCATCTTTTAGTTCATTTTTTAAGGAAGTGGCCAGTTGAACCACCTCCGAGGGGAAAATTTTAGTATCTACATTGGCGTCAATTCCAATACCCACCACCACATAATCCACGGTATTGAATTTAGCATTTGCTTCGGTTAAGATTCCACAAACTTTTTTGCTCCCAATAAGAATGTCGTTGGGCCATTTTATTCCCACATCCAGTCCAAATTCTTTTTTAAGAGTTTTTGCAACAGCAACTCCTGTCATTAAGGTGAGTTTAGGTGCATCAGCCGGGGGGATGTGGGGCCTTAAAATGGTGGACATCCATATTCCGCCTTCCGGAGAAATCCATTTTTTCCCTCTTCTTCCTTTTCCCCTACTTTGTGTTTCGGCAATGACCATGGTTCCTTCTTTTGCTCCCTTCTCAGCCAGTTTCTTAGCCACATTATTGGTGGAATCCACTTCAGTGAAATAATGTATTTCACGGCCAATGTATTTTGTTTCCAGGTCTCTTTTTATCTCAAAGGGTAATAGGAGGGTGGAAGATTCTTTTAATCTATATCCTAAATTGGATGAGAAATCGAATTTATATCCTAATTTTTTTAATTTTTCTATATGGGTTTCTACTTCTTCTGGAGAAATGTCTAAAATGGAAGCAATTTCTTCATGAAAAACATATTTTCCTTTATTTTTATGGAGAATGTCTAATAATTTTTCCTGCATTCATAATCCCCCTCTATATTTCATTTTTTAGAAGTTTGAACAGATTTCATGTAAGATCCCACGGCAGCGGATATGGCTGCAACTTTTTTACCGGGTAAGAAGGTGGATTTTAGACGGTTTTCCATTTCCTTATCTTCTGCAATGACCTTCTCCATATTTTCTTGTATACCCTTTTGGTGTTCATCCACAAAATGGGTGTTAAGCTTTCCTTGTTGGAATGCTTCATGATTCATAATGGCTTTATGGAAGGGGATGGTTGTTTTTACTCCTAATATCACATATTCTCTCAAGGCACGTTTCATACGGTTTATGGCCTCATTCCGGTTAGGGCTCCATACAATTAGTTTGGATATCATGGAGTCATAAAAGGAGGGGATAGTATAATTCATGTAAACCCCACTATCTACTCTAACTCCAATACCTCCTGGAGATCGATAACCAGTTATTTTACCCGGGTTAGGGGCAAAATCTGATAGGGGATCCTCTGCATTTATCCTGCATTCTATGGCATGCCCATTCACTTTCACCTCTTCCTGAGAACAGCAAATTTCACTTCCAGCTGCAATTTTAATTTGTTCTTTAACCAGGTCCACATTGGTGATAATCTCAGTTATGGGATGCTCCACCTGGATTCTGGTGTTCATTTCCAGGAAATAAAAATCTCCATTGGAATATAAAAATTCCACAGTACCTGCATTGGTGTAATCAATGTGTGTTGCGGCTTTAATAGCAGCAGAACCCATTCTTTCTCTAAGATCTTCGGTCATGATAGGGGATGGTGCTTCTTCAATTAATTTTTGATGTCGGCGCTGTATGGAACATTCCCGATCCGCCAGGTGTATGGTATTTCCATGTTCATCAGCCATAATCTGAAATTCAATATGTTGAGGTTCTTCCAGATACTTTTCAATATAAACGGTGGAATCTCCGAATGCAGATGAAGCAACTGATTGGGTAGATTCTATGGCTCTTACCAGTTCATCTTCTTCATAAACGGTCCTCATTCCAATACCACCTCCTCCAGCCGAGGCCTTAACAATTACTGGATAACCAATTGATTCTGCTATTTTTATGGCCTGATCTATGCTGGAGATTCCTTTATCAGTACCGGGTATTACTGGAACCTTTGCATCTCGCATAAGCTTTTTAGAGGTTATTTTATCTCCCATGGCTTCTATAACCGAACCTTTAGGCCCTATGAGTTTGATGCCATTTTTTTCACATTCTTTACCTAAATTAGAATTTTCCGCTAAAAAACCATAGCCCGGGTGTATGGCCTCTGCTCCGGACTTTTCAGTTATATCTATAATTTTCTCAATGTTCAAATAACTCTGGGAAGGAGTTGATTCACCTATATGATATGATTCATCGGCGTATTTAGCAAAGAGGGAATTTTTATCTGCATCAGAGTAAATAGCAACACTATTAACCTCCAGCTCACGGCAAGCTCTCATTACTCTTATGGCTATTTCACCTCTATTGGCTACCAGGATCTTGTCAAACATTTCTTGTCTCCTTTTTCTAGTTAGGAATTAGTTCATTATTTATTAAATTCAAAGGAACTTTAAATTAAAATAAGTTTTTTTTTGGGGGCTGTTTACAATTCTCAAATAGACTTATCAAGTTCCTTTTTTAGTCATTATATATTCAATTTTTATCTAATTAATATTATAATATTATAATATTATGAATCATTAAATTTACTGTTGCCTCACTGGCTTATTGATATATTATAATAAAGCCGAATATTGTTTAATATATCAAATCTTAAGTTACTTCCAATTATTATATTAATTAATAGTACTTGATTATCTAAGATGGATCTTCCCTTTAGAATCATTCTTTCGGTGAGGTTGTTATCCTTTAGATTGGCATTAATGTATGGACTATCAAACCATTATCCTGTAATTGCACTATAAACAAGGAGATAAAATGAATTCCGGTCCTAAGCTTATTAAAAAGAAAAAACATCTGGAGATGGCATTGCAGAATATTCCCGGTCATATTAATCCCAAGGTGGAATTAGAACAGTATTCTACTCCTTCTATTATTGCATCAGATGTATTATGGAATGCATTTCGTTTAGGAGATATAAAGGATAAAAACGTTGCAGATTTAGGCTGCGGGACAGGGATTTTTGCAAAAGGCGCTGCTCTTTTAGGTGCCCACCTGGTTTGGGGTATGGATAAGGATGGGGAGGCTATTGAAAAAGCCAGGGAAATTTCTAAAAAAATGTCCTTAACTGATATTATTGATTACATCCAGATGGATATTCATGATATTCCCCTGGATTTAAAAAATAAATTTGACACGGTTATACAGAACCCCCCTTTTGGATCCCAGTCCCGATCAAAAAGGGGAGCTGATAGAATTTTCATGGAAAAATCTCTGGAAATGGCTCCGGTGGTATATTCTTTTCACATGGCTGAAACTGAAAACTTCCTGGAAAAATACTGGAATAAGCTAGGGTCAATAATTACCCATAAGTTTTATTATCACTTTCCACTACCTAATATCTACCATTTTCATAAAAAAGAACTTAAAGACGTAGAAGTTATAGTGGTACGGGTTGAAAGAAACAGAAACTAATTTTAAGATTATTAACTATTTACATAAAGTTAATTTAGATTTTTCTGATTTTCAATCACCATATTAACTACTTTAAAGAAGAACATTAAACAGAAACTTTAAATACCATATTAAACTACATTAACTAACCTACATTCTAGTGAGAGTATTGGTATGCAGCATGAGCTGCCCGGTATTATATTAGATATATAATACGGTGTTAGAAAGTTTGCCTAGTTGGAACTATAGCAATATTTATAACCTATGAAAACAAATAGTGGAAGATGAATACAAGGCATTTATCACTTTTCATCCCGGATTCACTAACCGCGGAGACAAAAGATCTAAAGTTAAAAACATATAAAGTGGGATTAATTTCTAGATCGGCGGCTATATTCAGGGCGAAACGGGTTGTAATTTATAAAGACGATGCTGATCCCGATGAGGCAAACTTCATTAGGGATATTCTTACTTATATGGATACACCTCAGTATCTTCGAAAGAAGGTTTTTCCTATAAGGAAGGAGTTAAAACATGTGGGTATTCTCCCACCACTTAGAACTCCTCACCATCCTACAGGTACACCCGGCGAAGGCGATTTTAGGCAAGGATTGACTTTAAAAAGAACAAAGAAAGGAACCTTTGTTGATATAGGTGCTGATAAACCTGCTTTTTGCAAGGAACAACTCACCGTAAATAAAGTGCTGAGCTTTAAAATAACCAAGCTGGGTAAAGAGATAATAGTTGACCCTGACCAGCCAGATGACACATACTGGGGATATGAAACATTATCTACGAATAAAAATCTTCACCAAAGTTTAAAGTTAGTAAAACCGGAAGTTGTTGTGGCAACATCCCGTTATGGAACTCCTATAACTTCTATTTTAGATGAAGTAAAGTCCAAGGTAAAAAAAGCCAATCACTGGGCTATTTTGTTTGGCGGTCCTTATAAAGGCTTACCCGATTACGTTTCCAGCCAGAATTTGGCGGATTTTGAGTTGAACATGATTCCATCTCAGGGTACTCAAACCATAAGGACTGAAGAAGCGGTTTTATCTACTTTATCCATATTTAATTTGCTCTTAAACTTAGAATAATCAGGAAAATGGAATATTTTTGGAATGTAAGGAGGTTATATTAAATGGCTAGACATCACCAACCAAGAAAAGGATCAGTTGCATTTAGTCCTAGAAAAAGATCAGCCAAAGAGACACCACGGATCAAGTCCTGGCCAAAGGCAGAAGAACAGGGTTTATTGGGTCTTGCTGGTTATAAAGTGGGTATGACTCACGTTATGATGGTAGATAACACTAAAAATTCCCCTACTGAGGGAATGGAGATTGCTACCCCGGTTACTATTATGGAAGTACCGCCTGTTTTTGTAATGGGGTTCCGTGCTTATGAGAAAACCAGTCGTGGTCTTAAAGCCCTGACAGATGTTCTTGCGGATAATCTAAATGAAGATCTTTCCCGGAAGATAAGACTTCCTAAAGAATATAATAAAGAAAAAGCACTGACCCAGATTCAGGAAAACATGGATCATGTGGTAGAAATAAGGGCGTTAATCAATACTAATCCCCGGGTAACCAGTGTACCTAAAAAGAAACCAGAGATATTTGAATGTGGTGTGGGAGGTAAAACCCCCCAGGAACAATTGAATTTTGCTCTGGAAGTACTGGGTAAAGAAATCTCTGCCAGTGATGTTTTTGCAGATGGAGAACATGTTGATTCCATTGCAGTTACCAAGGGTAAGGGTTTCCAGGGTCCGGTTAAAAGATGGGGAATCAGGATTCAGTATGGTAAAGCTGCCCGAAGTAGTAAAGCTCGGCACGTAGGTTCCATAGGACCATGGACTCCTTCCCGGACCATGTGGACTGTTGCTCAAGCTGGTCAAATGGGATATCATAAAAGAACTGAATATAATAAAAAAATCTTAAAGATTGGAGATGCATCTCAAGTCGATGCAGTTAACCCTGACGGCGGTTTTATAAAATACGGTCTGATAAAAAATGATTATATGATTATTAAAGGTTCATTACCTGGTCCTTCCAAGAGGCTCATAATATTAAGAAAAGCCATAAGGGCCCATGGAAAACATAACGACGCACCTCAGATTAATTACATCAGTACCGCATCTAAACAAGGTGTATAATTATTTTAACTTTAAGAGTGGTTTAAATGAAAAAAATTAAGGTTTATTCACTGGAAGGCGAAATTACAGAAGAGATTGAGTTGCCTGAAATATTCCTGGAAGAATTCAGGCCTGACCTTATTAAAAGAGCAGTAATTTCCGCACAGACCGCCCGGATACAACCATGGGGTGCTAATCCTATGGCAGGTAAAAGAACTACCGCAAAATCATTCGGTGCTGGTAGAGGTGTGGCAATGGTGCCTCGTGTAAAAGGTAGTAGACACCCTGCAGCTTCTAAGGCTGCTTTTGTACCTCAAACTGTTGGAGGTAGGAAAGCTCATCCCCCAAGATCTCAAAAGGTTTACCATGAGAAAATAAATAAAAAAGAAAGGAGATTTGCTATCCGTTCTGCAATAGCGGCTACAACCAATCAGGAACTGGTTGAAAATAGAGGCCACCAAATGGCCAATGTCCCTCAAATACCTCTCGTGGTGGATGATGAACTATGCAAAATTAAAAAAACCAAAGAAACCAGGGAAATATTCAAAAAACTGGGAATCATGGATGATGTAGTTCGAGCTAAAGAGGGTAAGAATATAAGGGCTGGAAAAGGTAAGATGCGAGGTCGAAAATATAAATCACCTAAAGGACCTCTAATAGTGGTTGGAGAAGACAAAGGCATTGGTTTAGGCGCCAGAAACCACCCTGGTGTGGATGTAGTTTCTGTTGAAAACTTAAATGCTGAATTACTTGCTCCAGGAACTCATCCCGGGAGATTGACCATTTTCACTAAATCTGCTGTAGAAAAATTAGGGGAGCTCTTTCAGTAGAGTTTAAAATATTTAGTAAAATAGGTGGGATAGTATGGATCCTTATGCAGTTATAGTAAAACCTCACATAACAGAAAAAAGCATGAATTTAATTGATCAAAATAATGAATTAATATTTGTGGTATTGAGAACCAGCAACAAATCTGCTATTCGGAAATCTTTTGAAGATCTCTTTGCAGTAAAGGTGGAAAGTGTTAATACACAAATCAACTCCAAAGGCCTCAAATTAGCCTACATTAAACTGGCGGCCGAACACAAAGCTGAAGATATAGCAGTTAAAATGGGAGTATTTTAATTAAAAATTATTTAGATATCCTAAGTTTAACTTGGAGGAATAATAAATGGGAAAACGTTTGATTTCACAAAGGAGAGGACGGGGGACTCCTACTTACACCAGTGCTTCGCACCGTTTCAAAGGAAAAATTGAGTACCGTTCCTACGACGAACTCGAAAAAGAAGGTAGTTTGAAGGGTAAGGTAGTTGATATAATGCATGATCCGGGAAGAAGTGCACCGGTGGCCATGGTTAAATTTGAAAATGGCGAAAAAAAGCTTATTTTAGCCCCGGAAAGTATCCAAATTAATGATGATATTGCCTGTGGAATTTCTGCACCAATAAGTCCGGGAAATTCGTTACCTATTGGGGAGATTCCAGAGGGTACTCCTGTTTACAACATTGAAAATAGACCTGGAGATGGTGGCAGATTTGTTAGATCTTCAGGAACTTATGCTTCTTTAATCACTCATGACGTGGATAAAGCAGTTATTGAACTTCCATCCGGTGAATTAAAATCATTTAATCCCAAATGCAGAGCTACCATAGGTGTAGTTGCTGGCGGAGGAAGAAAAGAAAAACCATTCCTCAAGGCAGGTAATAGATACCATTCCTTAAAAGCAAAGGGTAAAAAATGTATGACTGTTAGAGGAGTGGCTATGAATGCTGTAGATCACCCTCATGGTGGTGGAAACAGACAACACCCCGGACGGCCTACAACTGTATCCAGAAATGCTCCACCAGGACGTAAAGTCGGTTCAATTGCAGCAAGAAGGACAGGGAAGCGTAGATAAATAAATATTAGGAGGTGGCTGATTGGCACGTAAAGAATTTAAATATCGCGGATACACTTTAGAAGAACTTCAGGACATGCCACTGGACAATGTAATACAAATATTACCATCCAGGCAGAGAAGATCCTTAAAAAGAGGATTTTTACCCCGGCAGAAAAAAGTGTTGGAACGAATACGAAAATTGAAAAAAGAGACAAATAAAGGTGGAAAACCCCAGATCATTAAAACTCACTGCAGGGATATGATTATCCTCCCTGAAATGGTGGGGATGACCTTTGGAATTTACAATGGTAAAGAATATGTCCAAGTACAGATACAGGCTGAAATGATTGGATCTTACTTTGGGGAATATGCACCAACTAGACAGAAAGTTCAACATGGAGATCCCGGAATGGGAGCTACCAGATCATCTATGTTTGTACCTCTTAGATAAGGAGAATGAACAATGGCTAAAATTAATTACGCTTTCAAAGAAGACGATAAGGCCAAAACAGCCAAGGCAATTGGAAGAGCTCTCAAAATATCACCTAAGCACGCTGTTGAGATATGCAGAGAACTTAGAGGGATGAAACTGGAAAGAGCCAAAGTTTATCTGGAAGAGGTAATTCAGATGCAAAAAGCTGTTCCCTTTAAAAGACACAACAAAAAAGTAGGTCACCGTAAAGGATTGAATGGTTGGCCTACTGGTAGATATCCAGTTAAAGCTGCAGGCCATATATTGAAGGTCTTGGAAAACGCGGAAGCCAATGCGGAATACAAAGGATTGGACTCTGAAAACTTGAAAATTATGCACATTTCCAGCCACAGAGGATTTGTTATTAGGGGCTGGACTCCCCGAGCTTTTGGAAGAGCAAGTCCATTTAACACTCCCACTACTCATGTGCAGATAGTTCTTGGGGAGGCTTAGATTTACATGATAGAAAAAGATTTTGTCACAGAAGGTCTTAAACGAACAAAAATCGACGAATATCTAGAAAGTGAACTCGAAAGAGCTGGATATGGTGGAATGGAAGTTCAAGTTACTCCCTTAGGTACTATGGTAGTAGTTTATGCTGAAAGACCAGGTATGGTTATTGGAAGAGGCGGAAAAACAGTCAGGGGAATAACCCAAAACTTGAAAACAAACTTTGAACTGGAAAACCCCCAGGTAGAGGTTAAAGAAGTGGGTGTTCCTGAACTTAACCCTAAGATCATGGCCCATAAAATTGCTTCTATGTTACAAAGGGGAATGCACTTCAGAAGAGTGTCCTATACCTCCCTCAGGAGAATTATGGGTGCAGGAGCCCAGGGTGTAGAAGTTACCATTTCTGGAAAAATCAGAGGAGCCCGATCTGCCACTGCTAAATTCAGTGATGGATACATTAAAAAATGTGGTGAACCTGCTACCCGATTTGTTAAGGAAGGATTTGCAACTGTACAACTAAAACCAGGTGTACTGGGAATCTATGTTCGTATAATGCCTCCAGAAGTTATTTTACCCGATAAAGTCGATATTCACCCTCCAGTTATCGAAGAAACCGTTACTGAAGTTGTAGAAGAAACAGCAGAAATAGTTGAAGTTGAAGAAACTGCAGAATCTACTGAAGAAGCCGAATTAATTGAATCTGAAGAGGAACTGGAAGAACTGGAAGAATCTTTAGAGGAAGTAGAAGAGGAACTGGAAGAATCTTTAGAGGTAGTAGAAGAGGAAGCTGAAGTTGAAGAAGCTGTAGAATCTGATGCTGTTGAAGAGGAAGCTGAAGTTGAAGAAGCTGTAGAATCTGATGCTGTTGAAGAGGAAGCTGAAGTTGCTGAGGAAGTTTCTGAATCTGATGCTGTTAAAGAGGAAGTTCCTGAAGAAAAATCAGAGTCTGCTAAAGAAAAGGAAGAATCCTCTTAAAAAATCTGAATAATTCAATTAAATTATTAAAGGGATGAAAAAATGGCGATTTTGAGAAGTAAAGAAATACAGGATATGGAACTTGACGAGATCCATAAAAAACTGGATGAACTCAAGGCCGAATATGCCAAAAATGTTTCTAAAAGTTCTGCAGCCGGAGTATATGAAAACCCTGGAAAAATTAAGGAACTTAAAAGAACTATTGCTCGTGTTCTTACCATCATTAATGAAAAACAGAAGGAGACATAAATGAAAATCTGCGATGTATGTGGTCTTCCAGATGAACTCTGCGTCTGTGAAGAAATAGCACGAGAAGTTCAGACCGTTAAAGTATACACAGTGCGAAGAAGATTCGGAAAACTGATGACCATTGTAGAGGGCATAGATGAGCATGATATTGATATGAAGGAACTTACCAAAGAATTAAAAGCCAAATGTGCCTGTGGCGGTACTGCAAAAAAAGGCCAGATTGAACTTCAAGGGGATCATAAAAAGAGAGTTAAAGAAGTTCTGGCAAATATGGGCTTTTCTTCCGATACTATCGAAATAAGGGAGATAGATCGAAGGAGCAACAGAAGAAGATAATTACCATATGATAACTCCACATAACATATTTCAACATGAACTGATAGGTTTAACCGTTGAAATAGTTGAAAGCTCTCATCAAGGGCTGGAAGGGATTAAAGGGAAAGTTGTAGACGAAACTCGAAATACTATTTGCCTGGAAAGACCGGATGGTAAAGAGATTGTCGTTGCAAAAAGTACCTCACTTTTCCATTTTCGAATCCCGGAAGGATTAGTGGTGGAGATAGATGGGAAGGTACTGGTAAGTCGTCCTGAAGATAGAATAAAAAAGAAATTTAGGAAAATTTAATTGGTGATAATATGGTTGGCATTGAAGTTCCAAAACCTGAATCCGAGTGTAATGATCCTAACTGTCCTTTTCACGGAACTTTACCTGTTAGAGGACAAATCCTGGAAGGTATAGTTACTAGTGACAAAGCTGAAAGGACCATTACATTGGAAAGAAGTTTTTATAAATTCATAAGGAAATACGAGAGATACGAAAAAAGAAAATCAAAAATTAGCGCCCATTTACCTGATTGTATTCAAGTAAATATTGGTGACACCGTGAAAGTCGCAGAATGCAGGCCTTTAAGTAAGACCAAGCATTTTGTGGTGGTTGAGGTAAAGGGAGAGAAGTGAAATGAAGGCCATAACATCTAATGTTGCCAAAGCACTACCCATAGGCGCTCGACTTCAATGTGTGGATAACACCGGAGCAAGAGAAGTGGAAATCATTTCTGTTAAAGGATATAAAGGTGTTCGCCGAAGACTGGATGTAGCTGGTATTGGTGATATGATCATTGTATCTGTAAAAAAAGGATCTGCCGACATGAGGAAAGAAGTCATGACCGCGGTTGTGGTTCGCCAGAAAAAAGAATACAGAAGGGCCGACGGACTCCGGGTGAAATTCGAAGATAATGCTGCGGTTATTATAAGTCCAGAAGGAGTTATAAAAGGGTCAGAAATTAGAGGTCCAGTTGCTAAAGAAGCAGCAGACCGATGGCCGGGCATAGGAAGCGCAGCTAGCATTATTGTATAATGGTGATATTATGTCAAAACAGCCTAGAAAGCAAAGGAAATTCATTTATAATGCACCCTTACACATTCGTCACAAGTTAATGAGCGTAACTCTAAGTCAGGACTTAAGGGAAGAACATAATCGTAGATCCATACCTGTTAAAAAAGGAGACACAGTCCAGGTTATGCGTGGCGATTTTAAAGATCACGAGGGAAAAGTGGAAAAGGTAGATCTTAAAAACTACCGGGTACTGGTAGATGGAGCTACCGTCCAGAAAGTAGATGGAAACCCTGTTTACTTCCCTATTCACCCCTCTAATTTGAGAATTGTGGAAATGGATTTAAGTGATGATAAAAGAAATAAAATTATAGAGCGGAAGGGATAAAATGGCAAAAATGGGATCAAGAAAACATTTAAAAAGATACAAATCCCCTAAAAATTGGCCTGTTCACCCAAAAGAGGACAAATGGACGGTTAAACCGGCTGCAGGTCCTCACTCAATTGAAAGCTCACTACCTCTATTAATTGTTATTAGGGATATCCTGGGAATTGCTGATAACTCCCGGGAAGCAAAGAGGATATTGAATAATGGTGAGATACTGGTTGATGGCCATGTTAGAAAAGATTACAAATTCCCTGTTGGTTTTATGGATGTAATTCAAATTCCTAAAACTGGAGGAAATTATCGAGTTTTACCAGATGAAAAGGGTAGACTAATTCTACATCCAATACCTGAAGAAAATGTAGCATTTAAACTATGCAAAATTGAAGATAAGACCATCATTAAAGGTGGAAAAACTCAATTAAATCTTCACGATGGTAAAAACTGTTTGAGTGATGAATCATTCTCTGCAGGGGATGTAATTAATCTTAAATTACCTGAAAAAGAAATTAATGATGCCATTAAATTTGAAGAAGGCAACATTGGTTTAGTTACTGGTGGTAAACACATCGGTGAAATTGGTAAAATTAAAGAAATCATAATTACCAAATCAGTTCGACCTAACACTGTAGTTATTGAAACTGATGAGAAAAAGACTTTTCTTACTTTGAAAGATTACGTTTTTGTAATTGGTAAAGAAGAACCTATTATTTCACTTCCTGGAGGCAAATAGATGAACCCCATGGAAGAGGTAATAATAGCCAAAGCCACCATCAATATTGGTGTGGGTGATGCCGGTGAAGCTCTCTCTAAAGCTGAAAAGCTTATAAATTCGATCACCGGTCAAAAATCTGTCAGAACTTTCTCTAAAGTTACTAATCCTGAATTTGGTATTAGGAAAAATCAACCTATAGGTTGCAAAGTAACTTTGAGGGGTGAAAAAGCAGATAAAGCCATTAAAATGGTTTTAGATGGTATAGGTAACAATCTCAAATCAAGGCAGTTTGATTCCCAGGGTAATGTTTCATTTGGGATAAATGAACATATTGATATTCCGGGAATGAGATATGATCCGGATATTGGGATATATGGTATGAATGTGTCTGTTACATTTGAAAAACCAGGCTACCGTATAAAAAAAAGGAAAATCCAACGGAAGAAAATTCCGGCTAAACACATGGTTACCAGGGAAGATACCATGAAATTTATGCAGGAAAAATTCCAGATTGAGATAATTTAAGGGTGAGATTATGCCAAGAAAATATGGAAAGGGATCCAGAGAATGTTCAAGATGCGGGAATCACTCTGCTATGGTTAGAAGATACGGGCTCATGTTATGCAGACAGTGCTTCAGAGAACTCGCACCTAAAATTGGATTTAAAAAGTATAATTAGATAGGAAAGGTGTTTACTAATGACTCTAATGGATCCTCTTGCAAATGCCCTGACCAATATGAGAAACAATGAATTGCAGGGAAATGAAAGATGCAATATATCTCCTGCTTCTAAATTGATCGGACACGTCTTAAGGACTATGCAAAAAGAAGCTTACATCGGCGAATTTGAGTACGTGGATGATGGTAAAGCTGGAAAATTTATAGTTGAATTGGAAGGTAATATAAACCAGTGTGGGGTTATAAAACCCAGACACGCTGTTAAAAAGGACGAATTTGAAAAATTCGAAACAAGATACTTGCCAGCTAAAAATTTTGGAATTATGATCGTTACCACTCCCGAGGGTATAATGACCCACAAGGAAGCTAAAGAAAAAGCTATTGGTGGCAGACTACTGGCATACATATATTAGGTGATATAATGGTTCTAGGAGCTTTGATTCGGGAAGAAATAGAAATCCCGGAAGATGTGGAAGTCACCATCAATGATGAAGTACAGGTTAAGGGACCTAAGGGTCAAATATCCCGTAAATTCATCTACCCTAACATCACCATTAAAAAGGATGATGATAAAATCATCGTGGAATCTTCTTTTCCTAAGAAGAATGATAAAGCAATGTTGGGAACCATCCGGTCCCATATCCGCAATATGATTACAGGGGTAACTGATGGTTTCAGTTATGATATGAAAATTGTTTATGCTCATTTCCCTATGGCAGTTAAAGTCACAGGAAACAATGTTACCATTGAAAATTTCCTGGGGGAGAGACATCCTCGTAAGGCTAAAATCGTGGGTACAGCTCAGGTTAAGGTCAAAGGTGAGGAAGTGGAAATTACCGGCATTAACAAGGAAGACGTGGGACAAACAATGGCTAACTTGGAACAGGCCACTAAAGTCAAGGGAAGAGATCCACGGGTATTCCAGGACGGCATATACCTTACTAACAAGGGATAAGTCCGTTGAAAACTAATTTACGGTGATTCAATGAAGAAAAAATTCAAAAGACAGGAATATGCCAGGTACAAAAAACTTGGTCAAAAGTGGAGAAAACCCAAGGGAAAAACTAGTAAAACTAGGAGATACGAAAAGGGTAAACCTGCAATGCCTTCTGTTGGATACGGTACTCCTAAAGATTCAAGAGGCCTTCATCCCTCTGGTTATCAGGACATACTCCTATGCAACATTAGAGAATTAGAGGACCTGGATCCAGAGTACCAGGCAGGAAGAATCAGCTCCACTGTGGGCAGAAGAAAAAAGGAAATAATGCTTGGAAAAGCAAAAGAATTGGGTATTAAAATCTTTAACAAATAATATAATTTGATAATAACCATTCTTTAATTCAACCCGATTTAAGACCATGATTGTGATAATATGGGGATATAAAAAATCTCCTAAAATCATTAATGGATTTAATAATCAAAAGGTGATATCGGGAGTGATTGGCAATATCAACGCTTTGGAATTTAAAATATCAAAGCAGGATTTATAATTTCCAATCCATTGAAATGCAGATAAAATTTATTCAAATCTGTGTTTTGCTTTTAAGGGAAAAGCTTGAAAACCATTAAAAATGATTCAAGTGTTTTATCAGCTAAATGCTGACAAAGGAGGTTTCTTAAATGAATCTTACTACTCAGAAAAGATTAGCTGCGGATATTCTAAAAGTAGGGGTTAACCGGGTATGGATTGACCCGGAACAACTTGAAGAGGTATCACGGGCCATAACCAGAGAAAGTGTGAAGCAGTTAATAGATAACAAATCGATCAAGGCTAAACCTCAAAAAGGGATAAGCAGTTTCAGATCAAAGAAAATTGCCGAGCAAAAGAGCAAAGGAAGAAGAAAAGGAAGAGGTAGTATAAAAGGAGCTAAAGGTGCTAGAAGACCTAAAAAAGAAGCTTGGATGACTACCATAAGGGCCTTAAGAAAGGACCTTAAAGATATGAGAGATAAAAGGGAAATTAACAATACTACTTATCGTAAACTATATAAAATGGCCAAGGGTGGTGCCTTCAGAAGTAAATCTTACATGAAAACCTATGCCCGGGACCATGACTTGCTCAGGTAGGAGGGATTTATTTGGCACGCGGATCAAGATACAAGGTATCATTTAGAAGAAGAAGAGAAGGAAAAACGGATTACAAGGCCAGACTAGGCTTAATTGATATTGATAAATCACGTTTAGTTGTTAGAATAACCAATAACCATGTCATTGCCCAGGTTATTAATGTGGCAGAGATGGGTGATGAAACTTTAGTTTCTGCACATTCCAAAGAATTAGAGAAAATGGGATGGAAGGCCGGAACCAAAAATACTGCTTCTGCTTATTTAACCGGATACTTGTGTGCTAAAAAAGCACTTAGTAAAGGTATTGAATATGCAGTTTTAGATATTGGACTTAAATCATCAATCAAGGGCTCCAAAATTTTTGCAGTATTAAAAGGTGCTTCTGATGCTGGTTTGAATGTTCCTCATGGAGAATCTATTCTCCCTGATGAAAGCCGGATTAAAGGTGAACATATTGCAGAATATGCACAATCATTGGATGATGCAGAACTAAAGCAAAAGTTCTCCCAGTATCTGGATAAGGGAATCTCACCATCTGATTTACCGGAACACTTTGAAGAAATTAGAAAGAAGATAGATGAGGATGAGGTATAACTATGAACAATTACAAAAAGGAGGAATGGGAACCAAAAACCAATCTAGGTCGTATGGTGAAAGAAGGAGTCATCAGCAATATTGATGAAATATTTGAAAAAGGACTCCCCATCATGGAACTAGGAATCATTGATACTTTACTCCCTGATCTGGAAGAAGAGGTAATGGATGTTAACCTGGTCCAGAGAATGCACAAATCTGGAAGAAAAGTAAATTTCCGGGTTATCGTTGCGGTGGGTAACAAAAACGGTTACGTTGGTTTAGGACAAGGAAAAGCCCGAGAAGTAGGTCCTGCCATTAGAAAAGCAGTCGACGATGCCAAATATAACATTATAAAAGTTAGAAGAGGCTGCGGTGACTGGGGTTGTGTTTGTGGAAAAGAACACACTGTTCCTTTCAAAGTTGATGGAAAAAGAGGAAGTGTTCGAGTAACTTTAATTCCTGCTCCGGGAGGAGTGGGATTGGCTATTGGGGATGTAGGTAAAACTATAATGAAACTGGCTGGTGTGGACGACGTATGGTCTGCTACCAGTGGTCAAACCCAGACCACAGTTAACTTTGCCAGTGCAACATTCGATGCCTTAAAAATGTTAAGTAAAGTGAAGGCTCAGAAAAAAGATCTTAAAAACCTGGGTGTTTGTACCAGCTAAGCGGTGATATTATGTACGTAGCAATTAGGGTAAGAGGTGAAGTCGGTGTCAAAAAAGACATCGCGGACACCATGATGATGTTAAGACTCAACAGAATTAGTCACGCCGTTTTAATCGATGATAATCCCAGTTATAATGGTATGTTAGTAAAAGCCAAGGATTACATCACCTGGGGTGAAATTGACCAGGAAACTTTAAGCCAACTAATTCAAAAACGAGGAAGAATTGTTGGTGGCGAAAAAATTACTGATGAGTATCTAAAAGAAAACACAGATTATTCTTCAGTGGAAGAATTTGCAGGTGCAGTTCTACAATCTGAAATAAAATTAGAGGATGCTAATATTAAACCTGTTTTCCGTTTACACCCTCCTAGGAAAGGATATGAAAACACAAAAACTTCTTTCCGGGAAGGTGGAAGCTTAGGATACCGGGAAAACCAGATAAAGGAACTGGTTAACAAAATGGTTTAATCCTTTAATTATTATTCAAATTCAATAAAGCCCCCAGTAATAGGGGAGGATTTATCATGATTAGAAGAAAAAGGAAAATAAATAAAATGAGAGGCTCAAGAACTGTGGGCGGTGGCTGTTCTAAGAAGAGAAGAGGTGCCGGTAATCGCGGTGGAAGAGGACAGGCCGGAGGCCATAAACATCACTGGAGCTGGATAGTAAAATTCGATCCACAACATTTTGGAAAATATGGTTTTAAAAGACCTATACGTGCCATAAATGATGTTAATCCGGTTAATGTCAGTTATCTGGATGAAAAATCAGAGGAATTACTCCAAAAAGGTATGGCAAGTTCTGAAAATGATATGATTGTCATTGATGTAACTGAGTTAGGATATAATAAAGTTCTGGGCCAGGGTAAGGTTACCAAGGCTTTACTTATCAAGTCACCTCAATTTTCAGGATCTGCTGAAAAGAAAATCCAGGAAGCTGGTGGAGAAGCATTAACTCTCTAATAAGTTAAACTAATTTTTAAATTTTAGTGGCAAGGAGTGAATTAATTGATAGAGAAACTACAGCCTTTCTTTTCAATTCTGCCCCAGGTTAAATCACCTGAACACAGGATTGCATTTAAAGAAAAATTAAAATGGACCGCGGTTATACTGGTTTTATATTTTATCCTGGCCCAGATACCATTATTTGGACTGAGTGAATTTGCAGTTGACCAGTTTGCATCTCTAAGAGCAGTATTAGCAGGTAGTTTTGGTTCTATCCTTACTCTGGGAATAGGACCTATAGTGACTGCGTCCATTATACTGCAGCTTCTGGTTGGAGGAAAAATAATAAAACTGGATCTTTCCAAGCATGAAGATAAGGCTGTTTTTCAGGGAACTCAAAAACTCCTTGCCATTATATTTACCTTATTCGAAGCACTGGTTCTGGTTTTAACTGGAGCTATAGCTCCCCAATCCCCAGATTTTGCCTGGATTATCATCCTGCAAATGACCATCGGAGGGATACTGATAATCTTTCTGGATGAAGTTATTTCCAAGTGGGGATTTGGTAGTGGTGTGGGACTTTTCATTGCTGGGGGGGTTGCCCAGACAATTATTGTAGGGAGCTTCAATATACTACCCTCACCTACTACTCCAGGAATACCTGCCGGTAACATACCTGCTTTCATATACTCCCTTACTACCGGACAACCAACTTTTGATTTACTGATACCGGTTATAGCCGTTATAGGTGTATTCCTGGTGGTGGTTTATGCGGAGAGTATGCGGGTTGAAATACCACTATCTTATGGAGGGGTAAAGGGTGCCCGGGGTAAATACCCTCTTCGATTTATTTACGCCAGTAATATGCCCGTAATTCTGGCCAGCGCACTCCTTTTAAATATTCAGCTCTTTGCCAACATATTCCAGAGAATAGGATTCCCTATTCTGGGAGAAATTTCCCAGGGGCAGGCCATAAGTGGATTGGCATATTACCTGACCCCTCCTTTTGGACTGGATGTGATTTTCACTGACCCTTTAAGAGTGGCCTTTTACGGGATCGTATTCACCGGTATGTGTGTTCTGTTTGCAGTTTTATGGGTTGAAATTAGTGGTATTGGTCCTAAAAAAGTTGCTAAACAGCTTCATGGGATGGGAATGCAGATGCCTGGGTTTCGGAGTAGCAGGGGACAATTTGAAAAGATATTAAAGAAATATATCCCGGCTATCACTGTTTTAGGTGGAGCTTTTGTGGGGCTTTTAGCATTTGGAGCTGATCTTACCGGGGCTTTAGGTGGAGGTACTGGTGTGCTGCTTACAGTGGGTATTGTTTATCGCCTGTATGAGGAAATAGCCCAGGAGCAGCTCATGGACATGCATCCTATGTTAAGGAAGTTTTTAGGAGATTAACTTACTGGGGGAGTGAATCAAATGAAAGTAGTTGTAGTTGCAGGAATACCTGGTTCAGGGAGTACCACTGTTTTAGAACATGCATTGGAAAATTTGAATTATGAACATGTAAATTATGGGGACGTAATGTTACAAATAGGCCGGGAAAAAGGCCTGGTAGAAGATAGGGATGATATGAGGACTCTTCTACCAGATGTTCAAAAGGGTATTCAAAAGGATGCGGCAAAAAGTATAAGAGAGAGGTCGAAGCAAACTAACATAATCGTGGACACCCACTGTACTATCAAAACACCTGCTGGTTTTTTACCTGGACTTCCCCAATGGGTTCTGGATGAACTCCAACCTGACACTTTTGTGCTAATAGAAGCTGATCCAGATGAGATTCTAATTAGAAGAATAAGTGATACCACCCGAACCCGGGACCAGGAAAGATTAAATGATATTGTTCTACATCAGGAAATGAATAGAGCAGCTGCTATGGCTTATGCTGTCCTTACTGGAGCCACGGTTAAGATTATTGAAAATCATAACGACCAGTTAGATAATGCAGTTATAGAAATTAGTGAAACATTAAAAATTGAATAACTGGTTTAAAATAAATTATCTTTACAATATGATAACTTTAAAATTTTAAATCTCTAGAGTATGCTATAATTTAAGAGGAAATAACAATGGTACTTGAAATAATATATGAGGCTTTAAATGTAATTTTAGGCCCATTGATTGCCATAGATCCTAACTCTCAAAACCCTATGTTTGCCATATTTGTAATATCCACTCTGGTGGCTTTCATTACAACTCTGGCCAATAAACTACTGGTCAATCAGGATAGATTGCAATCTTTGAAAAAGGAAATGCAAGAATTCCAGCAGGAAATGAATAATGCCCGAAAATCAGGAGATGCTAAGGCATTAGAAAAAATTCAAAAGCAACAGATGGACTTCATGAACAAGCAGAAGGAAATGATGACCATGTCCTTCAAGCCCATGATTGTTACTTTTCTCCCTATTATTCTGGTATTTTACTGGATGGCTCAAGAACCAAGCATATCTCAAACTGTGGTAATGCTACCTCAAGTTGCCTACTACGTACTCCTGGTACCGCTCTGGCACACCTTTTATGTACCAGCTGCCACTACTCCTCCAGGAGCAATCGAATGGTTAGGTTGGTATATTTTATGTTCCTTTGCCATGTCACAAGTATTCCGGAAGTTCATGGGCCTCAAAGGAGGAATGTAACCCATTAATGATTGCTGATTAACTGAAAGTGATAATGATTCATCCTTGATTAATATTATTATTATTCACTGGTTTACACTCAAGTAATCTTATAATTTAGATATTTAGGAGAGATACTATGACAAATTTAAGACACAGATCCAGATCATATAAGAGGACTTTCAAAAGGACTCCTGGAGGAAACACGGTTTTACAATATAAAAAGAAAAAACCAAGTAAGCACATATGTGCTGAATGTAACAAACTTCTTCATGGTGTTCCGCGCGGGAGATCTTACCAGATAAGAAAATTATCCAAGACTAAAAAGAGACCTAACCGTCCTTATGGTGGATATCTCTGTTCTGAATGCGCCCGCAAACATTTCAAAAAAGAGGCCAGGTCCTGATGATTATTACTATCGGTGGACTGGCAGGTACTGGAACCACCACTGCCGCCAAATTATTATCTGAAAAACTTAAAATACCCTTTGTATCTGCTGGGGATATATTCCGGCAGATGGCTGCTGAAAGCGGCCAGGATATTTTAACTTTCAGTAAATTCGCCGAGAATAATATTGAAGTTGACCTGGAAATTGATAGAAGGCAGGCACAGATGGCAAAGGAAGCTGAAGACCTTATTGTTGAAGGAAGGTTGTCAGCCCATTTTGTCGATGCTGATCTTAAAGTATGGATGATTGCTCCTTTTGAGGTTAGAGCCCATAGAATTAGTGGGAGGGAATCTAAACCCGTAGAAGAAACTCAAAAAGAAATCAAAATACGCGAAGACAGCGAAGCTAGTAGATATCTGGATATACATCAGATAGATATTCATAACATGGAAATTTACGACTTAATCTTGAATACGAACAGTTTTCAAGCTGAAAGAGTTGCAGAAATTATATTTAAAGTTCAAGAGGTGATTTGATTGCCAGCAATAGAAGTAGGAAGAGTATGTGTTAAAATAGCCGGTAGAGAAGCCGGACAAAAATGTGTAATTGTTGACATTATTGATGAAAAATTCGTAGAAGTAGTTGGTACTTCTGTTAAAAACCGCAGATGTAATATTAATCATCTGGAACCATTAGAAAAAACTATGGAAATAAATTCTGAGGATCCTGAAGTAATTAAAAAAGAACTGGAAGCTTTAGAATAATTTCTCTTTTTGGATTATTTATAAATAATTCAATTCATTCTTTGATAGCAGGCCCCCGGGCCGTATGCCTATCAAATGGATTATGAAAAAAAATATTATTATGCAGGTTATGGGATGGAAAATTTTCTAATTAAGGCCGAAAGTGATACTACTTCTCTTTATGGGTGCTGGCCTGATAAAAGGCCTATTGAAGAACACCTTCGTAGAGGGGTCATTAATTTAGACAAGCCTTCTGGACCCACCTCCCATGAAGTGGATTCCTGGGTTCGTAGAATTTTACATGCTGATAAAACCGGTCATGGTGGAACCCTGGATCCCCGGGTTACTGGTATACTACCTATTGGGGTAGATAGTGCCACCCGGGTAATCCAGTTACTCCTGGTGGCTCCGAAGGAATATGTTTGTTTAATGAGGCTACATCATGAAGTTGATGAAAAGGATATAAGAAACATATTCCGTGAATTTCAGGGTAAGATATATCAAACTCCTCCTTTAAAATCCGCAGTAAAAAGAGAACTGAGAGTCCGGAATATTTATTACATAAATATCCTGGAGATACAGGGTAAAGATGTTTTATTCATCATTGGGTGTGAGGCAGGGACTTATATTCGTAAGTACTGTCATGATATTGGTGAAGCCCTGGGCATTGGGGCGCATATGGCGGAATTACGCCGAACTAAAGCAGGCCCTTTTGTGGAGGATGAAACCTTAACCACCCTGCATGATCTCAATGATGCTTATCATTACTGGAAGGAGGATGAGGATGAGTCTTTCCTTAGAAAATGTGTACTTCCTATGGAAGTAGCAGTTACACATTTACCCAAAATACTAATCCGCGATTCAGCAGTGGATGCCATATGTCATGGTGCGGACTTAGCAGCAGGGGGTATAGTTGGATTGAATGATAACATCAAAAAAGGTGATTTAATATCAGTTCAAACCCTTAAAGGAGAGCTGGTGGCTTCTGGCAAAAGTATGGATAATTCACGGGAAATACTGCAATCTGAGAAAGGTATTATGGTAGATATAAAAAAGGTTTTTATGGAACCTGGAACATATCCTAAAATGTGGAAATAAAATCTGTGTTTTAAATTATAAGGATTAATGTTAAAAAAATATTATTTTGTCATGGTATCCTGTTAATACGAAATTAGATATCCACTGTTTATACCAAAAACTAATATACTAAAAAAACTAAAATAGAATTTTACTATAAATAACTACCTGATTTTGTACTTAAAAAGATGGTAAATAGATAGTAAATATATGATACACTAACTTTGCAATTGTTTCAACTGGCCGGGATAGTCTAGCCTGGTAAGGCGCAAGACTGGAAATCTTGTGGAGCTTTGCTCCGCCTGGGTTCAAATCCCAGTCCCGGCGTTTATTGGTATTTTAAGCAAGTTTTGAAGCTAGCTTCAGTCTTGCCCCTATGACATATTTGCACGAATAAATGAAAAAACAGACACTAAAATAGTGTCTTGAATTTGCTATAAATCCCGTTTTAGCAAATTCGCTCTTATTGGAGGTTAATAAATGGAAGAAGATTTCAAGCATTTGGTGCGTATTGCCCGAAAAGATATAGATGGTAATAAACCACTTTTAAATGCTCTAACTACTATCAAAGGTATTGGAGAAGGCTTATCCAAGGCCATTGGCATTGCCATGGGCTTTGATCTTGAACAAAAAATTGGTTATGTTTCTGACGAGGATATCTTAAAAATCGAAGAAGCACTAAAAGACCCTAAAAAGTACGATATTCCTGACTGGATGTTGAACCGGCGTAATGATTATGAAACTGGTGTGACTGTACATTTGATTGAATCAGATCTGGCTATGAGTCTCAGAGACGATTTAAATCGAATGAAGAAGACCAGAAGTTACAAGGGTAGACGACACGAAGTAGGATTACCGGTAAGGGGACAAAGAACCAAGTCAACTTTCAGAAAAGGTAGTTCTGTGGGTGTAAGAAGAAGGAAGGGAAGACAATAACTTAGATTATCGACTATAAGGAGACATAATTATGGGACATCCAAGAAAATCAAGAAAACAATACGATACTCCTCCTCACCCCTGGAATGCTGAAAGGATTAAGAACGAAAATAAACTGGTATCCAAATATGGTTTGAAAACCAAAAAAGAAGTTTGGAAAGCAGAGACCATGGTCAGAAGGTACCGTAGAGATGCCCGGCATTTACTGGGTGTGGCTACTGAACATACCCCAATGGAAAGAAAGCAGCTTTTAGCACATTTAATCCGCCTGGGAATACTGGCTGAAAATTCTAAACTTGAAGATGTTTTGAATTTAACTGTGGAAGATGTTTTAAAAAGAAGACTTCAAACGGTAGCCCACCAGAAAGGATTATCCCGAACAGCTAAAGAAGCTAGAATATTTGTGGTGCATGGCCACATTGCCATGGATGGTAAAAAGGTAACTTCCCCCAGCTACATGGTTAAAAGAGGAGAAGAAGATATAATAGATTTCTATTCTTCATCCCCTGTGACTAAACAATTTAAAACTGAAAAAGCCAAAACTACTGAGGAAAGTTCGGATTAAGAGGAGATAAAATGGCTGAAAAAGAAAAATGGGGTATTGCTAATATTTACTCATCATTTAACAATACTATCATAACTATTACAGATATAACCGGAGCAGAAACCATTACTCAATGGTCTGGTGGAAAGGTAGTTCGTGCTGATAGGCAAGAATCATCTCCTTTTGCTGCAATGGAAGCGGCTACTCGTGCTGCTGATGATGCAAGAGAAAAAGGAATCGTCGGATTACATATAAAAGTACGTGCTCCGGGCGGAAACGGTCCCCGAACTCCAGGTCCAGGTGCACAGGCCACCATCAGGGCCCTGGCCAGAGCAGGTATAAGGATTGGAAAAATAGAAGATGTAACTCCCATACCTCACGACGGGACTGGAAGGCCTGGAGGTAAGAGAGGAAGAAGGGTCTAATATGGAGATTGATGTCAAAAAGAAGCAAGAAAATGAACTCGTTTTCATAATTCGAGATTCAGATTTGTCTTTTGCCAATGCTATTCGCAGGATTTGCATGATGGAAGTTCCTAAAATAGCAATAGAAGACGTACATATGATTAAAAACGAATCTGCAATGTTTGATGAGGTCTTAGCTCACCGTCTTGGTTTGGTCCCTCTATTTTCTGATTCTGAATCTGCTGAAGCTCTTTTAATACCTTCCGAATGTGATTGTGAGGACCAATGTCCTAAATGCAGTGTATCTCTGGTACTCAGAAAAAAGGGACCAGGGGTAGTTTACACCAAGGACTTATCTTCAGAAGACTCAAAAATAAAACCAGTGCATGATACTATACCTCTTCTAAAGCTTATGGAGGATCAGGAAGTTGAACTGGAAGCCACTGCCAGGTTAGGAATTGGTATGGACCATGCTAAATGGGAACCAACCACGGCTTGTGCTTACAAACACTATCCTCATATAACTATCGATGAAAAGTGTGATCAGTGCCAGAAATGCGCAGATGCATGCCCTCGTGGCGTTCTGGAATTCGATGAAAAGACCAACCAGATAAAGGTGGTTGACCTGGAAAACTGTTCCATGTGTAAAAGTTGCGTACGGGTTTGTGACCATAAGTACATCACTATAGGTCATAAAGACAGTGATTTCATTTTCACTATAGAAACAGACGGATCAATACCTCCGGAAGAGGTTTTAATCAAAGCTTGTGATGTTTTATCTAATAAAGCAGATAAAATTATAACGTTTTGTGAAGGAGGAAGCTAATCATGGTAAGAAAAATTACCAAAACTAATCCTAATATCATTGAATTAATAATAAATCTTAGGAAACAATCTAATCAAGAACAAGCGGCCATCTGGAAGGATGTGGCCAAACGATTAGAAAGGTCTACTCGTAGAAAAGCCCAGGTAAATCTATCTAAAATTAGTAGAAATTCCAGTGTTGATGAAACTATTTTAATACCTGGAAAAGTTCTGGGAAGTGGAAATTTAGATCATAAAGTACAGGTTGTAGCACTGGGCTTTTCTAAAACAGCCCAAGAAAAAATTAAAGAGGCAGGCGGAGAATGCCTGGATATAGCTACCCTACTGGAAGAAAATCCTAAGGGAAGCAATATTCGAATTATTGAATAAGTGTCGGGAAAACTACCTGTTAAAAAAGATAAGTGGTGTTTTTATGATTATAAATGGAGAAGGACACATCATGGGAAGGCTCGCCAGTGTGGTAAGTCAAAAACTTTTAGAAGGAGAGAAAGTGGTGGTTCTAAATGCTGAAAAAATAATGATCACCGGTTCCAAAGAGTGGACATATAATAGATACAAACAGAGAATTGACCGGGCCAGTATTTCTAACCCTCGTGACATGGGTCCTAAATACCCTAGAAGGCCAGATGACATATTCAGAAGAACTGTTAGAGGAATGCTTCCTTATAAAAAATCAAAAGGTAGAGAAGCTTTCAAAGGTTTCAAAGCATTTGTAGGAATCCCTAGAGAATTCAATGAAGTCGAACTGGATCAAATACCTGAAGCACAGTTTGAAAATATTAAAAAAGGCATAGAACTGGGAGAAATATCTAAACTTCTGGGAGCTAAATTTTAAAATAGCTATTTATGTTAAACCGATTATATTAAGAAGGGAAGTGTATAGATGAAAAAAGTTGTTCATACTAGCGGAAAGAGAAAAACTGCTATTGCCAGGGGCACTGTAAAAGAGGGTAAAGGTAGAGTACGGATAAATAAATGTCCATTTGAACTTTACGACCCTGAAATAGCTCGCATGAAAATAGCAGAACCTCTAACTTTAGCTGGAGACATTATCAATGACCTGGACATTGATGTAAAAGTCATTGGTGGTGGAGTAATGGGCCAGGCAGAAGCTGCCCGAATGGTCATAGCTAAAGGATTGGTACAGTGGACCAGTGACATGGATCTGAAGGAAAAATTTGTTCAGTACGACAGAACCATGCTGGTTGGTGATCCTCGAAGATCCGAACCTAAAAAGTACGGTGGAAGAGGAGCTAGAGCTAGAAACCAGAAAAGTTATCGATAAGTCGATAACCTTATATTCTTTTATCTTTATAAAAAAAATAAGAATCGTTGATTTATTATGATTCCTGTAAGATGTATAAGCTGCGGCAAAGTGGTATCTGCATATTTCGATGAATACCAGAATAGAACTGCTGAGGGTGAAGATCCTAAGGTAGTTTTAGATGATTTAGGAGTAAATCGATATTGTTGCAGAAGAATGTTAATTTCTCATGTAGAAACATGGTAGGGACCGTAGGGTAGCCTGGTCCATCCTCCCAGCCATTGAATTAAATATCTAAAGAATATCAGGCCCTGCAAGTAGTGGGGATTATATCTCGCATGATTCTCTGGTCATTTATTCAACTGGATCGGGGATGGTCAACACCGGAACGCTGGAGACCCGAGTTCAAATCTCGGCGGTCCCATTACTTTAATTTAATAATTATCATCGTATTGTAATTAAAAAATATATTTTTTGGGGATGAGATGTTATGGCATCAAGTAAATTAACCCGATTTGAAAAGGCCAGGATTATAGGCGCAAGAGCTCTTCAGCTTTCTATGGGAGCAACACCATTAGTTGATATTCCAAAATCTCTTGATCCTATTGATATAGCTACATTAGAACTTAAAAAGAAAGTTATCCCTCTAGATATTAGAAAATAACCATTATTTTTTGCCTAAAGAGGTGTTTTTGTGGATAGCGTTATTGAAGACGTCCGTGTAAGGAAAATTTTAGATAGTAGAGGAAACCCTACACTGGAAGTAGATGTTATAACTTGGAATGGATTTGGACGAGCTGCTGCTCCTAGTGGGGCCAGCACCGGATCTCGTGAAGTTGTAGCCTTTCCTGAAGGTGGGGTAGATAAGATTATTGGCGAAGTAGAGGATATTATATCATCCGAGCTCATAGGTATGGATGCAGAGGACCTGCAGGATATTGATATGGTACTTAAGGAAATTGATGGGACTGAAAATCTTTCAGCCATTGGTGGAAATACCACTGTAGCAGTTTCCATGGCGGTGGCCAAGGCTGCAGCAGCTTCCTATAATATGCCGCTGTACAAATTTTTAGGTGGCAGTATGGGTACTGAAATACCATATCCTCTGGGTAATATGATTAATGGAGGGGCACATGCTGGAAAACATGCTCCCGATATCCAGGAGTTTCTGGTGATTCCGGTTGGTGCCAGTAATATTACAGAAGCAGTTTTTGCCAATTCAAATGTTCATAAAAAGATTAAAGAATTCATCCAGCTAAAAGATAAAACTTTTACTGGTGGTAAAGGTGATGAAGGAGGATGGGCACCCAATCTTTCCAATTATGATGCATTAGAAATCCAATCTAAAGCATGTGAAGAAGTTGGAGATGAAATGGGCATTGAAATTCGACCTTCCCTGGACCTGGCTGCCAGTGAAATGTGGGACTCTTCCCAGGAAAAGTATTTATACTCCCAGGAGAACATAGCCCGTGATACCGGTGAACAGATAGAATTTGTTAAAGAAATAATTGAAACCTATAACATGTTCTTTGTAGAAGATCCTCTACATGAGGGAGATTTCCAGGGATTTTCAGACTTGACCTCTAAAATTGGCCATAAATGCCTGATATGTGGTGATGATATCTTTGTAACCAACAAAGAAATATTAAAAGAAGGCATTGATGTGCAAGCAGGAAATTCCATTATCATCAAACCTAATCAGATTGGCACACTTACCGATACTTATGAAACGGTGAAACTGGCCAAAGAAAATCAATATGTTCCGGTGGTATCCCATAGATCTGGAGAGACAACTGATGAAACTATAGCTCATCTTGCTGTTGCATTCTCTACTCCTTTAATTAAAACTGGAGCGTTAGGTGGGGAGAGAATAGCCAAACTCAATGAACTCATACGTATCGAAGAAGAAGTTGCTAATCCACAAATGGCTTCCCTGAATAAATAAACTAAAAATTAACAAACTATCCTTTTTAAATTTTATGGCACTGGTTTATTTATAATATTTAAAGGAGATATAAATGGTAAAAATAGTCATTGATTATGAAAAATGTGATGGAGCAGACTGTGGTGAATGTGTGGATGTCTGCCCCATGGAAGTCCTTATAATTGAAGGGGACAAAATTGTAATTCAAAATATAGAAGAATGCAGCTTATGTGAGGTATGCATGGATGTATGCCCTAAAGAAGCTATAGATGTTAATGAAGATTAGTCATTTTTCCATTCTTCTTATTTATAATCTAATTAATTAAGGAATAATAAATACTCCTTAATATATTAAAAATTAATAAAATAATATTTGATCAGTACTCGTGTCTAAGCTATTTAGATTAAACAAGAGGCGACAATATATAAAATGAGGTGATAAGTTGTCAGAACTTTTAATTCCACTCGACAAGTATTTAGCAGCTGGTTTGCACATTGGAACTCAACAGAAAACTAGTGATATGGAAAGATATATTTACCGGGTCAGATCCGATGGTTTGTATGTTTTAGATGTAAGAAAAACTAATGATAGAATTATGGAAGCTGCCAAATTCCTGGCAAAATATGATACAGATGATATACTGGCGGTTTCTACCCGACAATATGGCCAAGCACCAGTACGAAAATTTGGTGAAGTAACAGGTACTAAAACCATACCGGGAAGATTTATTCCTGGAACCCTGACCAATCCCAACTATGCTAAGTTCATAGAACCTAAGGTACTTTTAATTACTGACCCTAGATCTGATTCCCAGGCAATTATTGAAGCCAATCAAATTGGAATACCTGTAGTTGCTCTTTGTGATACTGAAAATTTGCTGGGTAATGTGGATATGGTAATTCCGGTCAATAACAAAGGTAGAAAGGCTATTGCTCTGGTTTACTGGTTACTCTCCCGACAGTTACTCCGTGAAAAAGGAATCCTTAAAGAAGATGAAGAATTGGATATTCCTGCCACGGAATTTGAATTGAAAATTTAATACCGCTTAAAACATATAAATCAATACATAAAATGAATTTATATTATTAAGGTCGTGGGTTTATGATAAGAAAACCTGCTGTGGCAGGACTTTTCTATGAGAGCAATCCAGCATCTCTAAAAAAAAGGATCCAATGGTGCTTCCAGCATACTTTGGGCCCGGGAAAGATACCGGTAAGGGGCAATAAACATAATATAATTGGTATGGTTGTTCCTCACGCGGGCTATGTTTATTCCGGGCCAGTGGCAGCCCATGCCTATTACCAACTCATAGAAGACGGATACCCGGATACTTTTGTTATTTTATGTCCCAACCATACCGGGATGGGCTCCGGGGTTTCTGCCATGGTTAAAGGTGAATGGGAAACACCCCTTGGCTCGGTAGAAATTGATCAGGAATTTGCAAGCCTCATGGTTTCTAAATCCAGTATCATAGATACTAATCCCCAGGCACACTCTCAGGAACATAGCTGTGAAGTCCATTTACCATTTTTGCAGTACTTTGAATCAGATTTTAAAATAGTTCCGGTATCCATGTGGATGCAGGACGAAGAAACATCTGCAGAAATTGGAGAATCCATTGCCAGTGCTGCTCAGGAATTAGAAAGAAATATCGTTATCATAGCCAGCACGGATTTTACCCATTACCAGCCTCAAGAAATAGCTTCACGTAATGACCATCTACTTTTAGAAGCTATTGCCCGGCTAGATGAAAGCCAGATGTATGCTTTAATTCGCCAGCACAATATCAGTATGTGTGGCTATGGTCCGGTGGCTGCCACCAGCATAGCTTCTAAAATATTAGGGGCCAGCAGTGCCGAAATCTTAAAATATGCTACTAGTGGAGATATTAGCGGAGATCATAGTTCTGTGGTGGGTTATGGTTCTATATTATTTAAATGAATTTAAATCCTGATTTGTTTTACTATGGGGGAATGTGGCTTAGATTGTACTAACCACTTAAGTAAAAAATTTTATAATTATCATTAATTATTTTAAGCCATAGAAGGCCAAAAAGAAAGGTGAATATATGGAATCCAAGGCATCTGCACCAGGTAAAGCAATTCTTTTTGGGGAACATGCAGTTGTTTTTGGACAGCCGGCCCTGGCCTTTGCCGTTGATAAAAGAGCATATATTTCTCTTAAAGAAAGTTCAGGGGAAAAATCCACTATAAAATCTACAGATTTAAATTTTGAAGCTAGTTTTGATTTATCTCGAGGCATAGATCTTCTTAAAAATCGAAAAAAAGGAATTATCAATTATATTATAGGTGCCCTGTCTCGGGGACATGATGGATCCCCACTGGATATTGAACTTACCATGGAAATGCCTGTAGGCGCGGGGCTGGGCTCTTCAGCTGCTGTGACTGCTGCTACGCTTGCAGCAGCATTTAATTTACATCAAAAAAATATTAATATTTCTAATTTAGCTAAAAAAGCCCATGAAGTTGAATTAATGGTTCAAGGTGCAGCCAGCCCACTGGATACCGCAGTTAGTACCCATGGTGGTCTGGTGTATTTAGATGAAAATTCAGAAATATCCTCCCTCCCAGTCCATCTGGATAATTCTCTAATACTGGGTTATACTTCTTACCGGGGTAATACTGGTGAAATGGTGGATTCTGTTAGAAAAAGAAGGGAAAGATTCCCCCAAATAATGGACCTGGTTATTGAATCAGTGGGGAACATTACCCGCCAGGCTCTAAAATTACTTTCACAGGATAATCTGGATAAAGAATACTTTGGTGAATTAATGAATATAAATCAAGGATTATTGGACTCTATGGGAGTAAATACTCCTGAACTCTCTCGGATGATTTTTAATGCACGTAAATGTGGTGCATTGGGTTCTAAAATTACAGGTGCAGGTGGCGGGGGAAGTATTATTGCTTTTTGCCCGGGTAAAGTAGAGGAAGTACTCCATATCCTTCAAAAAACAGATAGTGCAATTAATGCGGATTTTTCAAAAAAAGGAGTTATAATTCACCATTAATAAATAAAGGTGCCTTTATGATAATATTAAAGTTAGGCGGAAGTATAATTACCGATAAGGCTGCAAAAGAACCTACTGTAAATTACGATAATTTAAATAGGATTGCAGGAGAAATAAAAAATTCAAATACATCTAATTTGATTATTGTTCATGGAGCAGGATCCTATGGCCATCCTTTTGCCAGAGAATATTCCATTGGAAAACCATTTTCTTCTGACGAAGAATTTCAGAAAAAAAGAATGGGATTTTCTATTACCCAGTCCTGGGTGAAAAAACTTAATTCCATAGTATGTGATGCTTTAAGAGAGCAAGGTGTGCCTGCTATTTCTATTCAACCTTCTTCTTTTATCACCACTGAAAATAAACGAATAAATAAAGCAGATATAAGTATAATAGATAATTATCTGAAAAAAGGCTTTGTACCGGTTATCTATGGGGATGTGGTTTTAGATGAGGATCCCTCTATCCAAATGGCGGTGGTTTCAGGGGACCAGATTATATCTTATCTGGCGAAAAATCTACTTCCAGAGAAAGTGATTTTGGGAACCGATGTTGATGGGGTATTTAATAAAAATCCCAAATTAAATAAAGATCACAGGATAATTGAAACCCTTTCCTCCCTTCAGGAACTGGATTCTCAGGATGCAACCACCACGGTGGATGTAACTGGCGGAATGATAGGTAAACTTGAAGAATTATTAAAACTGGCCCAACTTGGAATTGAATCAGAAATTATCAATGCCGGGTGCAATAACTTGATTGAAAATGCCCTTAAGGGCAAAAAGGTACCGGGTACAGTTATTAAAAAATAATAACAGGGCTTTGTATTGTAAATTAGAGGATATTGGACCTGATCCATTAAATTATTAAAGGGCGTTAACATGATTTCCAATCGAAAATTAGAACATTTACTGCTATGTGCACATTGTGATGTTCAGTATAAGAACAAAACCACCGGCTTTGAGGATGTAGAACTTATTCACAGAGCTTTAGGTGAAGTAAATAAGAAAGAAATCGATATATCTACTGAAATTTTAGGAAAGGAACTACATTCACCCATAATTCTATCTGCGATTACAGGGGGACATCCTGCTGCTCTGGCCATTAACCGGGAATTAGCCCGTGCCGCAGAAAAAATGGGCATTGGTATGGGTGTGGGAAGCCAGAGGGCGGCTGTTGAAAATCCTGAACTCACCTCCACCTATACCATAGCCCGGGAAGAAGCACCTTCTGCTCTTTTAATAGGCAATATTGGTGCCCCTCAAATAGAATATGCACCGCAAGCAGTAGAAATGATTGATGCTGATGCCCTGGCGATTCATTTAAATCCATTACAGGAATCCATACAACCAGAAGGGGATCTTGATGCAAGGGGCTATGCTAAATCTATTGGAGAAATTGTAAAAACAGTGGATGTACCGGTGGTTGTTAAAGAAACTGGAACTGGTATTTCACAAGAAGATGCTATTATCCTGGAGGGCAAAGGTATTGATGCTATTGATGTGGCAGGTTCAGGAGGAACCAGTTGGGCAGCAGTAGAAACATACCGGGCAGATGATAGCTATCTGGGGGAACTTTACTGGGACTGGGGTATACCTACCGCAATAAGCACCGTTGAAGTATGCCAATCAGTCAATATTCAAGTTATATCATCCGGGGGAATAAGAAGTGGTCTTGATGCTGCCAAAGCTATAGCTTTAGGTGCAGATGGGGTTGGAATTGCCTTACCTGTTTTAAAAGAGGCATATATTGGATATAAGGAAGTAATTAAGGTCATTGAAAGGTTTCAGGAATCCTTAAAATCCGCTATGTTCCTGGCAGGGGCTTCCAATTTAGAGGAACTTCAAAATTCAAGTCTAGTTATCCGGGGCAAAACCAGAGAATGGCTCAAGGAAAGAGGATTTAATACTGAAAATTATGCAAGGAGGTTATAATTTTGAGTGTGGAAGTTATTGCCATGGGTGGATATGAGGAAGTTGGAAAAAACATGTCTGCTGTTCGGGTGGGTGATGACGTCATCATATTCGATATGGGCATTCACCTGGATAGATTACATATCCATGAGGATACCGATATTTCACGAATGCATAGCCTGGATTTAATTGAAAAAAGGATTATACCTGACGATACTATCATGAAAGATGTGGGTGGTAAGGTACGGGCCATTGTATTTACTCACGGCCACCTGGATCATATAGGTGCTGTGGCTAAATTGGCTCATAGATATGGGGCCCCTATCATTGCCACACCCTACACTCTGGCTCTTATTGAAAGTACCATAAAAGGCGAAAAAAAATTTAAGGTTTCCAATCCCCTTCAATCACTCAAACCTGGAGAAAAATGTCAGATATCTCCTGATATAACCCTGGAATTTATTAACTCTACTCATAGCATTCCCCATGCGGTGATTGCTGCTTTGCATACTTCCGAGGGAATAATAGTTTATGCCCTTGACTTTAAATTTGATAATCATCAGAAGATTTCTACTCCCCCGGACTATAACCGATTGAAGGAACTGGGTAAAAAGGGGGTCCTGGCCCTCATTGTAGAAACCACCCGGGCAACAGAAAAAGAGGAAGTTAAAACCCATTCTGAAAAGGTGGCCAAGATAGTCCTGGAAGATGTTATGAAAGGCCCCCTACAGGAAAAGGAAGGAATGATTATAACCACTTTTTCTTCTCATATTGAACGCATTCAGGCCATAAGTGACATAGCTAAATACAGCGATCGTAAATTAATGCTTCTGGGCCGTTCTATGGAACGATACTGTAGTCTTGCTGAATCCATGGGTATTTTGAAACTTCCAAAAAATGCAAGTATGTATGGAAGCCCTAAATCAGTCAATAAGGCACTCTCCCGAGCAGAAGATAAGAGGGAGGAATACTTGCTGGTTACTACTGGCCATCAAGGTGAAGTAGATGCTCTTTTACCACGAATAGCAAATGCTAAAACTCAATTCAATATTCAAAGAGGTGATAATGTGATAATCTCAGCACCGATAATTCCCAGCCCTGTAAATTTCGCCAACCGAAATCTGATGGAGCGGAGAATGATCTCCAGCGGAGCCCGAATATATACCAATGCCCATGTCTCAGGGCACGCTGGCAAAGAAGATCATAGGGACTTTGTAAGAATGCTTAATCCCACCCATATCATACCGGCCCATGGTGATTTGAATATGCTGGGGGCATATGCAGAACTGGTGGAAGAAGAAGGATATAAACTGGGTAATGATGTTCATGTTTTAAGAAATGGCCAGGCTCAGGTTTTTAATGGAGGGGTTTGATGGAAGTTATGGAAATTTTAAAAAAATATTCAGAAAGTATAGACCATGAAATTGAGGAAGCATTATCTACTATCACTCCCCTTAGTCTTCATGAGTCTTCAAATCATCTTATTATAGCTGGTGGAAAAAAAATAAGGCCTGCTCTGGCGGTACTTACTTGTGAAGTTGTAGGGGGAAAAGCAGAATATGCCCTTAAAACTGCTGCTGCTATAGAACTTATACATACCTTTTCACTTATCCATGATGATATCATGGATAAAGATGATATGAGGCGGGGTAAATCATCGGTTCATGTTATATGGGGTGAACCTATGGCCATCCTGGCTGGAGATACCCTTTTTTCCAAGGCTTTTGAAACAGTTATAAGAACCCGGATAGATGATTCTTCCTATAAAAGAGTCATTAAAGCTTTAGATACGGTGGTTGATTCTTGCATTAAAATCTGCGAAGGTCAGGCCTGCGACATGAGTTTTGAAGGAAAATTTGAGGTAAGTGAAGCCGAATACATGAACATGATTTATAAAAAAACCGCGGCCCTTATTGCTGCTGCCACCAAAGGAGGGGCTATAATTGGAGGGGGAAACCCTGAAGAAGTAGCTGCCCTGGAAGAGTATGGTAAACTCATTGGACTGGCATTCCAGATCCAGGATGATTATCTGGATGTGGTAAGTGATGAGAAATCCCTGGGAAAACCAGTGGGAAGTGATATTGTTAAGGGTAAAATGACTTTAATGGTGGTTAAAGCCCTGGAAAAAGCTTCACCAGAGGATAAAGAAAAACTAATCTCTATCCTTAAGGAAAAAAATCCAGATGGAGTAGGTGAAGCAATAGATATCTTCGAGAGATATGGCTCCTTGCAATATACTCATAAAGTTGCTCTGGATAACGTGAGAAAAGCCAAAGAACTACTTGATATTTTTGATGATTCTGAAGCTAAAGATGCTTTGATTTTGCTGGCAGATTATGTTCTGGAAAGACAAAATTAATTAAATATTTTATTTTTTATAATCAGGGGATTTTGTATGAGCAATATGGAAAGGGTGGTATATGAACACGCCCTCATAAATGCAATTAAACATAAGGGAAAAGCCAACCAGGGTGCAGTAATAGGGTCCATAATGAGTTCCCAGCCAGATTTAAGAAAAGAGGCTAAAAAAATTGCAGAAATTACCCGAACTGTTTTAGATAAAGTCAATTCTATGGATCTAAAACATCAAACACTGGAACTGGAAAAAATTGGGGGTAAAATTGAGGAAAAAAAGAAGGTGGAACAAAAAGGTTTGGTTGACCTTCCCCAACCACACAAGGGTGTTGTTTTAAGGTTTGCACCTAACCCCAGTGGTCCCTTACATATAGGGCATGCCCGGGCAGCTGTATTAAATAGTGAATATGTGGATAGATACCAGGGAAAACTGATTTTAAGGATAGAAGATACTGATCCCCGCCGGGTTGATCCCCCTGCTTACCAAATGATAAGTGAAGATCTGAACTGGTTAGGGGTTGAATATCAAGAAACATTCATCCAGAGTGATAGGATTCCCCTTTATTATGATTATGCCGAAAAACTCATAAATAAAGGGGCCGCTTATATGTGTAACTGCCCGGGGGGAGAATTTAAGAAATTGAAAGATAATTCAATTCCCTGCCCCTGCCGGGAGTTAAGTGTGGATGAGAATTTACTTAAATGGGGTCAAATGGAGACCATGGCCGAAGGTGAAGCTGTATTAAGAATAAAAACAGATATTGCTCATAAAAATCCGGCCATAAGAGATTGGGTAGCTATGAGGGTGGTGGAAGAAGAGCACCCCCGTACCGGGAAACGTTATAGAATTTATCCTATGATGAACTTCTCGGTGGCAGTAGATGACCATTTGATGGGTATAACTCATGTTTTAAGGGGTAAAGATCACCTGGCCAATTCTGAAAAACAAAAGTACCTTTATGATCACATGGGATGGGAATTACCGGCTTTTATACATTATGGGCGGTTAAAAATGGATGACGTGGCCCTTAGTACTTCTCAAGCAAGGCAGGGAATTGCTGAAGGAATGTATTCTGGATGGGATGATCCTCGTCTAGGTACCATCCGGGCTATAGCCCGAAGGGGTATTAATTCCCAGTCTATAAAGGAATTGATGCAGGAAATAGGGGTTAAAATATCTGATTCTATAATCAGCTGGAAGAAGATTTATGGATTGAATCGTAACATCCTGGAAGAAAAATCCAACCGTTACTTCTTTGTAGGAGATGCACAGGAAGTACATATTAAAAATGTACCGGAAGAAGTCTTAAGGGTGGTGGAAAGACCACTGCATCCTGATTTTTTAAAAAGAGGTTATCGAAAAATCCCATTCACGGGAAAGGTTTATCTTAATCCTGATGATTTAGAACAAGATCAAGTCCTGCGGTTAATGGATGCGGTAAATGTGAAGGTGGAAAATGGTAAAGTTGATTATCATAGTCACACCTTTGATGAAGCTCGAGCCTTGAAGGCCCAGATTGTACAATGGGTGCCTTCTGATAGTAATATCTCCACCGAAGTGGTAATGCCGGATGCCAGCATCATAAAAGGATGGTCTGAACCGGATTGTGATAAATTAACCGTGGGTGAGGTGGTTCAAATGGAAAGATTTGGATTTGCCCGGCTTGATGAGATAATTGATGATAAATTAATATTCTATTACGCCCACCCCTGATTATTAAATGGAAAAAAATAGGAGTAGTAACCATGGTAGTAAAAATAAATGAGAACTATTTATTGCTTAAAAGTAGTTATATATTTGCTGAAATTGCCCAGAGAGTAAATAAATACCAGGAGGAAAACCCGAAAGCAGAAATAATAAGGATGGGTATTGGTGATGTAACCAAACCACTCCCCCCTGCGGTGTTGGAGGAATTCAAAAACGCAGTTGATGAAATGGGTAAACCAGAAACCTTCAGAGGTTATGGGCCAGAACAGGGATATTCATTCTTAATCCATAAAATAATTGAAAATGATTATCTTCCTTGGGGAATAGAACTTTCTGAAGACGAAGTTTTTGTAAGTGATGGTGCTAAGTGCGATACAGGTAATATTCAGGAAATATTTGGCCTGGATAATGTGGTAGCAGTTACTGATCCCGTTTATCCCGTCTATGTAGAAACCAATGTTATGGCTGGCCGGACCGGACCTATTGATTCTGAAGGACGCTATGAAAGATTAGTGTATTTGCCATGTACTGCTGAAAATGATTTTGTTCCGGAACTACCCACCCAGCCAGTTGATTTGATTTACCTGTGTTTACCTAATAATCCCACCGGAACCACTCTGAATCATGAGCAGATGGCTAAATGGGTAAATTATGCCCGGGAAAATAAATCCATAATTCTATTTGATGCTGCTTATGAAGCTTACATCCAGGAAGATGATATTCCACACAGCATCTATGAGATTGAAGGTGCCCGGGAAGTTGCCATAGAATTCCGCAGTTTTTCTAAAAACGCAGGATTTACCGGTACCCGTTGTGCATATACTGTGGTACCTAAAGAATTAAAGGCTCATGATAATGAAGGTAACCTGCACCTGGTTAATCCACTATGGAACCGCAGGCAAACCACTAAATTTAATGGGGTTTCCTATCCTATTCAGCGAGCAGCAGAAGCAGTATACACACCCGAAGGACAATCTCAAATAAATGAATACATTACCTATTACATGGAAAATGCCCGGATTATCAGGGAGAGTTTGGAAAAAATAGGTTTGAATGTTTATGGTGGAGTTAACTCCCCTTACATCTGGATAAAAACCCCGGAAGGTATGGATTCATGGGATTTCTTTGACTTACTTTTGAACAAAGCCCATGTTGTAGGGACTCCGGGTGTAGGTTTTGGTCCAAGTGGGGAAGATTATCTCAGGATAACTGCATTTAACACTCTTGAAAATACCAAAAAAGCCATGGAAAGGATATCTGAATTATCCTTTTAATTTTTTTTTTAAAATATTTAATCATCTTTTTTTCAGGTTTTAAATTATTAATAATTTTAAATATTTTAAGAGAAAAAAAAACATCTTTTAAAAAATTACCTGGCGCAATATAAAAATAAAAAAAATAAAAAAAATTTTAATTTTTCTTTTTATCAGGTGGCAGTCTCTGCACTCATATAGTTATAGACTACTGCCGCCAGAACGGCTCCCACGATAGGCCCAATGATGTAAATAGGGAAGAATTCCCATAAGTTGGCACCACCCAGTAACATTTGCCCCAGGTAGGGACCAAATGTACGGGCGGGATTTATAGAAGCACCAGTGATATTCCCAATGGTGGTAATAACTCCGGCTACAGTTAGACCTATAATCAGACCAGCAAATCCTGGAGTTGCTTTCCTGTCCACAGCCACACCCATTATGGCAATCATTAATAAGAAAGTTCCAATGGCCTCCACCAGTATGGCCTGCAGATATCCTATGCCGGGGAATGGTGCGGTAGCTCCTAATCCTCCAATGGCTAGTGCATCAGGACCAACTGAAGCAAAAAACAGGAAACTGGCCAGTGAAGCACCGGCAAGCTGGGCAATTATATATGGTATGACATCACCTGATGGGAACTTTTTAATAGCCCACAGGGCAATGGTCACTGCGGGATTAATATGACAACCTGATACTCGCCCAAATGCATAAATAGACGCTGCTATTGCGAAACCAAAAGCAAGACCAATAGCTAACCAGTCTCCCAGACCACCCAAAATTCCTATACCTATATTAAATTCATTAGGAGTGGGTTGTCCGGCACTGATCATCAGGGTTATAACTGCTGCTCCAGCACCAAAAAATACCAGCAGGAAAGTTCCTATGAATTCTGCAAGCATCCTTTTAGAAAGTGAAACCATTTTAATCCCCTTTTAGTCCTTCATAACATGGTGGACAGAGTATTCGAGGTATAGTTTTCTCCATTTTCTCTGAAGGGAATGGATATCCTCCTTCCCATATGTCCACTTCTTCCCTTATGGCGTGGTCCATACAAAGTCCCATACCACAGACAATACAAATGGCCACAGCATCAGTATCTTTTCCCTGCTGGGCACATATGTAACATTTCATATTTTCACCTCAAAAAAATTATAAAAAAGTAGATTTTATACCGCTTCTCTCCACTGACAGTGGTTGTGACGGAAATCTACTAAAGAGGCCGCAGCACAGTTTTTACAGGTTCTGGCTGGTGAAGCCGCGCTTTCTTTGTGCAGAGCAATGATGTTGGTCATCAGGGTGGCGGTGACCGGTTCACTGGTTAATAGACATGGATAGTCAGATAACCTCATCAGGGAGGAGTACCGTACAGTGATGGCACAGGCCGGGTAGGTGTAGCGTTGTGGGTTCATGATAACTTCATTTTCATGTATGGGTTCTAGATCCACTTTAAATCCGCTTATTTTTGGTTCTAATGGACCTTCAACACCATTTCTTAATTTACGTGCTTCATCCAGGTGTTTCCATCCTCTGAAAATCATGTCCATGAAGTCACTGTTGTGCAGTTCTGCGGCTGCTCCCCGGGTGGGATAGAGCTGTACGTAATTGTGGAATCTCTTGGTGAGTAAATCTACCACCATAGGTGCATTGAATCCATCTAATTCCAGTATGTATTCTACTGCACATGCAGATGCCCCGGTAGCCAGTGTTAAGACATCGTACTCGCTTTTGAATTTACTTAAGTTATCATTTAATGTTTTATCCATTACGGCAGTGGTTGCTTCTATGATGGCCATTATAACATCGTCTTTACACATATTAAAGGTGGATTGGGCGATGTGGTGAGATATATCACCTACACAATAAGCCGGCACAGTTAAAATGTTCCCGTAATGTACATTATCATCCATAGCGGCTTTAATGGTTCCTTCCATTTTACCACGATACTGGCTCATATATTTACGTACATCAAAGGAGCTGTGACCCAGGGAATCCATAAGTTCGGCCTGGGCATTTACCGGTTCCCGATATATTTTTTTAACCATGGCCACTTCTTTTTCCACCGCTTCTGCTGCAGTAGCGCCGCCTTCTAATTCATTGGCAAATACTTCTCCAATTCCATAAGAAGTATTCATACCCCATGATTTAGCCGATAATATGGCCTGTTTGTGCATTTCCGGAATGTCAGTTTCTCTTAAAATTCTATTTACGGTGTTACTGGTACTACCGGGCATTAGTGCAAAATCTACCACACAGGTGGGTCCATAGAATCCACCGTATCTTCTTACTGATTCTTTACCAATTAAAGCTTCTGCTTTTCCAATGGCATCTATAAAGGTTTCCATACTTTTTTCAAAAGCAGGGTCTTCATCATTTAATATTTCTAAGATAACTGGTGTTTGATAGTGTTCTACAAAAGGATCGTCTTCAGGTCTTATGGTGTCAGTTAGACTGTCTAGAATAGTATAGTGAGCTTTAACAGAGTCTACATGGAGATCAATTACGGATTGGCTCTGGTCTCCCACAGCCTTCATTCCCTGCACCACATCAAAATAGGCCTTGGTGTCTTTTATTTTGAAATCAGAACCCCTTTTATTCTTTATTGTCTCAACATCTGCTTTTTGAGCAAGCATTGCTTCCTTTATCATTTTCTCATATATTTCAGACATTAAATCACCCCTTTTGGTAGAACTTGCAGTCCGATTTATTTGACTTTACAAATTCTAATTATATTTTTGTTTTTAATGACTATATAAAATTTTGATTAGCCATAAGTACAAGGGGTTTTTAAGGGGTTTTTAATAAAAAAATCTGATTTTCATGGATTTTCAGGACATATTTTAAAATCAGAAAAAAAATTAAAAATAAAAAAAATCAGCACGGTTTAATTTTTTCCTCTTTTAAACCTTTGCTTTAAAGGACCAATTCTTAATATAATTTCGGATTTTCTTTTTCAAAGAGGATAGGAACCATCCTCATCATGCACCTCCTCACCTTCCAGAGGGGGATTGAAAACACATAACAGCTTCAGATCCTTTTCAAAGGCCCGCAGATAGTGACGGTCGTTTTTATCCAGGGCATACATGGTACCGGGTTTAATAGCATAAACCTCCCCCTCCGGAGTCTTTTCTATTTCCCCTTCTCCTTCAACACAGTATACTGCTTCTAAATGGTTTTTGTACCAGATTAATGTTTCAGTACCGGCGTGAATTATGGTTTCATGAAAAGAAAACCCCATTTTATCTTCTTTTAATAGAAGACGCTTGCTCACCCAGTTACCATTTTCGGAAAAAACCTCCCGGGAAGTTCCTTCAATATCCTTAATGGTTCGCACTATCATGATTCAAACCTTCCACCATAGCTTCTCTTCTTTCCAGAACAGAGGCAAGAGAATCCTCAATAATTTGCAGACCATCCTGCAGGAGGTCATTTTCAATGGTTAAGGGAGGTAACAATTTAAGTACATCATCATTGGCTCCGGCCAGTTCAATTAACAAACCCCTGGAAAAGGCTTCTTCAGATATATCTCCACAAAAACCTCTAAGAGGAACTTTAAGTCCACATATCATGCCCTTTCCCCTTACTTGGGAATCAATGGAGGGGAATTTGTTGGATATTTCCATTAATCTATCTTTTATTATCTTTTCTTTATTTTGAACGGTTTTGGCGAGGTTATCATTTTCCCAGTAACTTAAAAGTTCCCGGGATGCTACAAAGGCCAGATTATTACCTCGGAAAGTACCGGTATGTTCTCCTGGTTTCCACTGATCCAGTTCACCTTTTAAGAGTACCATGGAAAGCGGTAAACCTCCTCCTATGGACTTGGAAAGGGTTATAATATCCGGGTTTATTCCTGCATTTTCAAAACTAAAAAAAGTACCGGTTCTACCATTTCCCACCTGAATATCATCCACAATTAATAGAATATCAAAATCACGGCAAATCTGTTCAATATCCTGCAACCACTTATCACTGGCCACGTTGATTCCACCTTCGGCCTGTATGGTTTCCAGAATGATGGCTGCCGGCAGATCCACTCCACTGCTCTGGTCTTCTAAAAAGGTCCTTAAATATTGGGCAGTATCTACCTCTTTCCCAAAATATCCATCAAAGGGCATGAAACTCACATTGGAACGGTTAATAAAGGCCTCATCCCGGTAGAAAGCATTGGCAGTTACGGCCATGGAGCCCATGGTTAATCCGTGGAAGGCGTTGGTAAATGATATGATGTTAGACCTGCCCTTCACCATCCGAACTAATTTAAGGGCGGATTCCACAGCATTGGTCCCGGTAGGTCCGGTAAACTGGATTTTATATTCCATGTGCCGGGGTTGCAGTATGGTGTCATAAAACTTGTCCAAAAACTGCTTTTTGGCGGTGGTGGCCTTATCCAGACCATGGATGATACCATCATTATTAATATATTCCACCAGTGCTTTAGAAACCAGGGGATTATTATGCCCATAATTTAAGGTTCCAGCACCTGCAAAAAAATCTATATATTCCTTTCCCTGCTCGTCACAAAGGATTGATCCTTTTGCTTTTTCAAATATAGCAGGGAAACTTCTAACATAACTTCTTACTTGAGATTCATGTTGTTTGAAAGTTTTCATCTAATCACTCTTATTGTATCACCGAGGTGATGTCATAATATAAATCTTGAACTAATCTCCTGATTTTTTAAGGGGCCCTATTATGAGGAGGGGTTCTTCTTCATGACCAGATTCACCAAAAAGGTCACCAGTTAAGAATTCCACTTCTTTTAAATTAGCTTGCAGTTTCCGGGCTAATTTTTCAAATAAACTCCGGGAAGCCTTATTGGAGGGGCTTACCGTTGTCTCCAGAAATTTTATTTCTTTTAGTTCCTTCCTATGGATCAGTTCCATTAATAACTTGTGGGCTAAACCCTTACCTCGCATGGAGGAGTCAACAGCCACCTGCCAGATAAAAAGAGTATCTTCTTTATGGGGGTGAATATAGGCGGAAACATATCCTACTATTTTTCCCTGGTATTCCGCCACCACACTGCTTTTATTAAAATGTGCACATACCAACAAATAGCTGTACAAAGAATTAATATCCAGTGGGGGTGAATGGGATACCAGCTGGTAAATCGAGTTACCATCCCTTAGTTCTGGTTTTCTAATTATTAATGACCGTATTTTCTCATTATCAGGACCCATATAATTATTTCGATTTTCATCTTATAAAAATGATTCGATTAAAAATAGGCTCAAATACGGCTTAAATTAAAATTCTGGTCACAAATTTGGCTTATTTATATATTTTTCTATTAGTGATAATAAACCATATTATTTTATTAAATTCAATAAATGGATGACTAAAAAAAAATTGATTCAAGTAGAATTCAAAATAAAAAATAATATAATAATTTTTTAGTAGTGTGGGGCAGGAAATTTAAAAAATTAATGGTTTAAATTCTATAATATTAATTTAAACCATATTGTGACTACTCTCTTAAACCTAATTCCACTACCATTTCTTCAGTTTTATCCCTATCTGGAATGAGATAAACAATCCCATTAATGGTGGTCCATTCCCCGGTAATTGCAGCGGTTTTAGAATTTTCTATTTCAAATCCCTGGAGCAGTGTTTCAATCAGGGTAGTTTCCATAGGGGGGATGTTGGTTCTTACATTTTTCCGCAGCTGGTTTAAAATAGCAGGGGCATCCATTATGTTTGAAGGGCTTAATGTTTCTTGTATAATGGATTGTATTGCTTTTTGATGCCTCCTCACTCTTCCAGGGTCTGCATCTTCATCAAACCTAAAACGAAGATATGCTAAAGCTTCTTCACCATTTAATCTGTTTATACCAGATTTTCCATGTAATTCTGGAACAGCACTAGCAACATGGGGCTCCACATCCAGGGTGATACCTCCCAGGGTATCCACCATTTCTTTAAATTCATTAAAATCAACCAGAATATAATAATCAATTCGTATATCCAGGAAGTTCTCCACGGTCTCTATAGTGGTATCAATATCTCCATAGGGATAAGCTGAATTTATTTTATCCACCCCTCTTCCCGGAATATCAACCCGGGAATCCCTTGGTATGGAAAGAAGAGAAACCTCTGTGGTAATTTTATCAATGGATAAAACACTCATAGAATCTGTATTTCCCCTCATTTGCCCGGTACGGTCATCTGAACCTAATAGTAATATATTTATTCTGTCACTGGACTCTGATTCATTAATGAATACTAAAAAGGATAAAGCTACTCCTATAATAAGTATTAATGATAAAATTCCCAGTAATTTTTGCCAATTTTTCATATAATAACTCACCTTAATGATTTCTGTTTATAATATCAGAATTTATAAAATAAAGAAATATTTATTTAATTTACTTTACTAATTAATTATAGTTTTGGATTAAACAGGGTTACATATTTTAAAAAATAATGATTAACTTTAAATTATGCGGAGGTTTTTATTTATTTTTCTATACTTGTAAATCATGAGCTTGGAACTACCAAATTACATGTATGTTGATTTTAATTATTATTTATACGGGGAAGTGGCCTTATTAGAACAAATAAGCAGATTAAGTAGGTTATGAATAATATTTTATAGAATTAATTAAATAATAGATATTAGGTTAATTTTTAGCATATCTATACTTAAACATTATTTATATTAAGTGGAGGAAGGTTTAAAAAAAATTTCAGGTGGGGGAATTTTAGTATGAGTAAATTGGATGATGATAACGACTTTGATCTGGTTTTTGATAATAATTTCCGCATTAATTCCAGTATTTCCAGAATAAACCGTAAAATAGAAAGCTTAAGCGCGAATCAAAATATTAAATCCGGCACTAGAATCAGAATAAATGAAAAAATTATTGGAAAAGAAGTTATAAATAATGCGGGAATGATGATAGGGAAAGTAATAGATGTGGTATTTGATGATGATACCCGGGAAATTAAATCTATAGTTATTGGCCCGGGTGGCATTGCAGCTGGTTTTAAATTGTCCCGATCAGAAACTATAATCCCCTTTAAAATGGTCCATCAAATAGGGGATAATCTGGTATTAAAAAAAGGTTTTAATAAAGTTTGAATTATTTAAAGTTAAATTGATTCTTATTGTTAAGTAAAAAAATGCAGAAAAAAGAAAACAGAAACAAAGACATAATTAAATATATAAACAAATAAGACGATAAATACCAAGTATAAATGAATCCCAAAAGCATTTAAAAACCATAATTACAAAAACACTTTACGAAGTACTGATAATATGAATCTAACACGACCAACAACCAAATAATGAAGAAGCATCAAACAAAAAACAGAAATAACTGCCAATTATTAAAATCCAAAAGCATTTTAAACCAAATTTACAAAACACTTTACGAAGTACTGAGAAAACTATCTAAATTCTATGAACTTATCATTTAAAACACCATTTAAATAAAATATCAAAAAATAATTGCTCAACCTATTGACAATAACTATAATCTAACTTTTTTCTTCTTCTTCCGGGGGTGGGTTTTAGGGGAAAGATTTATTTATTATAGATCTTAATTTATTTTTAATATTCTTTTTTTTATGTTCGGATTAATAATTCATTTTTACCATTTTTTTCAGGGGAATAAAAAAATATTTTTAAATAATATACTGAGTGATTTTGAATGAAAAAGAAAACTAAACTAGATAAAGAAGAATTGAAGATGCTTAAATTAATGAAAAGCCAAAATAAAGAAAATTATAGGAAACATGAGCATAGCCGGTGGTATTAGAAATTTATTAGTTTTGGTTGACGTATCTACCATAAAAAAATTAACTATTCAAGAAATACGTGCTGGAATACACCACTTCCACCTTTAAGGTTTTCCATAAAGCTTCCCCTTGAGCATTTCCTCCAGATCTTCAATAGGTGGTAGTTCTCCATCTCCTATAACTCTTAATATAACTTCATTATCTGCTGATTCAGCATCAACTGAAATAACTTCAAATCCACTACCCTCTAACCAGTTGATAGAGGCCTCATTAACATTCTGGGTTACGCTATTGTCGATAAAAATATTATAACCCGTATAACTCAGGGGTGCTGCAATCAAAACCAGCATTACAATAGCTATGACAATACCGCTTTTTTTAGCACTCAAGGACTGTTTAAACGGCTACTTTAGGAAAACTCATTAGTCCAAAAAGTGCTGCTCCCGTGAGGAGTATGGCAAAGTAGTTGGTCATAAAAAGTAGAAGGCTACCCAGAGCCAGAGAATAATTTGATGTTGCCATTAAAATACCTGCATTGACCAGTGGAGGTACCAGGGATATAGCAATGGCTACTCCAGGGAGGGTATCTGAAACATCATTGAGGGACATGGCAAAAGCCCTGGTAAAACCGGTTATAATGGCCGCAAGAAGGTCTAAAAGGCGGGGTGAAGTCCGAACCATTACCTGGCCAATATTCTGGGGTTGGAAAAAGTTACTTAAGGGCCAGGCTAAAATAAAACCCACTGCTATGGCAGTTAGTATGCCTCCCATGCTTACTAGCAGGGAGTGTTTAATAGCAAGGCGATCAGCAATACTTATGCTAAAAGCAAGCCCCATTATAGGTAACATAAGGGGTGCGATAATCATGGCCCCGATAACCACCGGGTCCATAAAATATCATCCTTATCCTTTGTGCTGAGGGTGGTTACTGGTCGGGATTGGAGTATAAAGATCTGTTTTTTCTCCTCTTCCAGGGCCCATTCAATATCCTGGGGTGCTCCAAAAAAGCTTTCCAGTTCCAGAGCGATGCGTAGTAATTTTTTAAGGACCTCTTCATCGAGACTAGGTTTTTTTATTTCCTCTTTTTTCAGGTCCACTAAAGTATTTTCACCATTTTTAAGGAAATATCCCCTGTTTTTGGTTTTAATCTTCTTTTCCAGTACATATTAACACCTCCCCTGATGCAGAGGTAGTTATTATTGCAGATAAATCCACCGCTGCTCTTGCCCAAAAGGTTGCAGCAGAAAGTAGTATAAATGTAGAGGTCTTTGAATTTACTTCACCTTCTCAGGTAAGCCATGAGTTGGATTACTTCATAAATGACTATAATTTAAAGGTAGTGGTAGGGGCCTACCCTGATACTGTACAGGAGTTCATAACCCGGAATCCGGAGGCAAACCAGCAAATAAGGATTAGCTCTGCGGATGAAGAAGATATAAAAAATAATATCCAGGAACTTGCTGGAGAAAATACCACCACTAACAGTAATGAGAATGTAGAAGAAGAAAATTTCCTGATTCCTTTTGGGGCAGGAATTTTAATTGGTTTAATAGCTGGAATGGGTGCTGGTGTTTTTTTTATGCAACGTAAAACCTCTAAAAAAGATTAAAACTTACAAACCAACTTTAAAAATTCTATTTTTTTTCTATAGCTGAAATATTAAAATTTATTTTTATTATATATTGGTTTAAATTGTATTCTGTTATGATGAGTAGATACAGCTACAGGTCTAGCTGTTATTTTACTTGAATCATGTCCTTAATCTTCTGTAATGGATAAAAAATGATATACCAAGTCATCACTATCAAATTGATTTATTCTTTTCAGGGGGAATTTTAGAATAAACCGGCATATTTAAAAATAAAAATAAAATTATTTATTTCCCTCAATACTAATGTATTAAATGATAGATTTACATAAATTCTAAAAGTTGATAATATGGCAAAAGAAATAAAACAATTAGTAGTGGGTATAACCCGAGAAGGAGAGATAGTGGTTAAAAGTGGAAGAGGTAAAATGTATCCTGTTAAAAAATCTGCAGATTTGAAATTCGACTGCGAGGACCTGTTCCAGGATTTAGACAAAGAATTATTCGCCACCATAGATACTGAAAACCAGCCTTGGGAATGTATATCAATTGAATAAATTTTTTTAATAAACTATTAAGGGCATCAACCTGAGTCCCTTAAGCAATTTTTTTTTTTACTTGTCTTTTAGGCAGGTGTAACTGAGTTGAAGTGCTTTTTAAAATCAGTTTATTTAATTTTTTGTAAGGATGTATCTACCTTAAGTTAATTTAAAAAGAAAAAAATGAAGGATTTAGACAGTTATGGTTACAGTAGCTGATGGATAAGAGTTAGATTGTTCTCCCAGGGTTTCATCACCTCTGTTTATTTTAAGACTCATAGGCCCGGTTCCTTCCTTTGTCCAGGTACTGACTGTTAAAACACCTGATATTTTTCCTAAATTGATTGTTTGTTTACCATTACCTGATAATTCCCGGTATCCGAATTCACCACTTGCAGATCCGCCCCAATTACCATCATAATTTACAGTGACCATAACATCTTCTGCACTGGAAGCATTCATACGTTTATTATTATATATATATATATTAATACTATAGAGAATTTTTATTATCTCTTGATTTTTAATTCTTTTAAATTTGAGGATTTTTTGAATCCGGATTTAAAGAGTTTAAAATCAAGAGATAATAAAAATTCTCTATAGTATTAATATATATATATATAATAATAAACATATGAATGCTTACAGTG
>JAHRFX010000019.1 GCA_019084405.1 Methanobacterium sp. | reverse complement strand
CCCCCCGCCACCCCCCTGCTTTGTCTCAGCGTCATTCTGCCGCTCCGTCACAGGGTCAGTCTGTCTAGCCGTCACAGGGTCAGTCACTGGAGGAGTCACAGGGTCAGTCACTGGAGGAGTCACAGGGACCACGTAATTTAATACGAAGTTCTCAGGATTTCCACCAGCAGCTAACATGGCCCTTAAATCATTTTGAGTTAATGGTATTTCTCTGACAACACTGAAAGCATTCAGTAGTTCGTTGTACCTTTCTTTACCAGGGATGGCCTTATCCACGTACCATAAAGCCCAGTAGGCTGTTTGATAAAAGTGGTTGTTGTTAGGTATGTCCACGTCTTGCATCGCGTTTATGATAGTACGATCCATATTCAGCAATCTAGCTTTACCTGTTTGGGTGGCTTCATCCCAAAGGATGAATATTCCAGCTGAATTTGTGTTACGGATTCTGACGCCTGGTGTGTAGTAAGTACCTTGTGCAGGTGACAATCCAAGAACAGAGTTTATAACCAACTCTTTACAGTGGGCAGGGAAACCTACATACATGTGGTATGAGTTAACAGGGAAAGTGGTTCTGACATAATCTGCAATTACATAACCCTGTGTAAACCCTGAACCAGGACAAGCACCACATATTGCAGGTACTAATAACTCATATGGAATTTTGTAGGCCCATATATTAGCTATAGCCACGATGTAGTAATCCTGTTGATTCCATTCTGGTATATTGTATGCTCTGTTATTTGTATATGCATTTTCAACTGCAAGTGATTTATTCCAACCATCAGTATTTTTGTCGCCAGCTAAATTGGAATTAAGCCCTATATTAAATACATTGTAATCTGTTCCATTGTATTTCACTGGAACTACTTCCAGATTTTTTGTGGCGGCGTTATACTGTATAAATACAGCGTCTAAGACCACATTAGGCAAATTCCCAGATTCTCTAACAAACACAAACCATAAAGGAGTCCAGATAGGCCTGCTAAGGCTCAATAAATTATCTACTGTGCTACGGGTAACACCTCTGATACCATCAAGGGCTCCTAAGGTGGATATGGTTAATTTTCCCTGTTCATCTTTTAATAGTGCATAGCCTGCTGAGGTTATGACTAGGTCCTCACTGGTTAATACAAAGTTAGGGTCACTGTAATGGGTCCTAAATGCGTTTTGAGCCATTATAGCTGCTTCTTTACCGATATTTTTCAGGTTAGGGTAATCGGTGGTTGTTAAAATACCTATAGTTTTATTGTACTGGTGGTTTAAGTCCTCCAGATTACTTATATAGACTTTGTCAATCCCATGACCAGGTGTGTATGTAGTTCCATCAACATGTCCCCAAAGGTGGTTGAAATCGCTCTGATTCATCTTTTTCAGGGGATCAACAACTATTAATGAGCCCATATCTCCATTGAATATATTCTTTTGAGTATATAGCCATTGCAGGAACTTTATTTGTTCTAATCCACCATTTGGCACTGGTATTCCGTATTGAGTTAATAGTTTACTATTAAACCTCATTACAGCCAGATTTCCATTGCCAGGTTGATTGTTACTAGCACTTCTATCCCACCAGATGTAGGCACTTTCAAGTGGATCGCCATTGATCATGGCCTGATAGTTAATCATCAGTGGATCTTTTTCTGATGGTATCTGTCTTACCCATTGTGCAGGATTAACACTTAATATGCTCATGGGCACGTTGTCATCTCCTCCTCCAGGAGTGGTCATAACATGGTATGATTGACTACTATTTATCAATGGGAAGTTATTCTGGAAGCTTTTAGACATCACATAACCACTTAAAAGGCCTTGAGATACACCACCACTGGATCCTGCTGTTCTTAAAAGGTCCGCAGGTGCACCAGCTGCCCATGCATGTGCTATACTTACTAATTCAAAAGTGTTTTCTCCTAATTCATTATTTACTAAGTTCCATTGAGAGTCTGTAAAACTGGATATATTCACAGTTTTGCTAAATAATAAACCAGTTGAAGTGTAAGTATATTGTTTGGCCATTAGTTGGTTGCCTTTTTTGGTTACATAAGTAGCTGATAAGTCCCCTAATGGGTCAGATAGCCCTATTAAGTTTCCTTTTCCAACTGTTATCTGCTGATTATATGGTTTATGGTTTGTGGCATCAATTACACCCTGTAAACTGTCTTCTGTACTCATATTAGTCTTGTAACGGGCAGAACCTCCGTTTGATATACACAAAACATCATCTGCTTCTAGAAAACCTAACTCAGAATCTGAGATAGCATTTATAGTTACCAATTGTCCTAAATGATAGGTTTCTGATTGGTTACTGGGTTCTGCAGCAGAAACGGCTCCACACATTGTTATTGTGAATATGAACAGAATAACAGTTAACAGGAATTTATTTTTTGTCTTGTTCACATTTTCACCTCCTTTTATATGTGATAATATATTCTTTAACGACATGTTGTTATATACTTATCGGCTTATAGTTAGTGCAAATATTTTTATGGTATCATTAGTACATTGTTAGCACATGACCTGGAAAAAGTTTTATATGAAGCGGCATTTGTCGGTTGAGGAGTTGGATCAGAAAATTCGTGGCTTGAAGCAGAATTTAAAGGTTCTTAAAAAGCTTTTATTCATTAAAAACTGGTATCAGGACGAAAGTGTGGAAAATTCCACTAATCTGGTAGGTGTCACCAAGGCCACAGGTTATAATTGGCTTAAAGACCTGAAATAAAGATAGTTATGATGGTTTGCAATCTAAACCTAAGAGTGGAAGACGTGCCTGGCTTTCTGATGAGAATAAAAAGGAATTAGAAGCCATGTTAAAAGAGAAAGATACCTGGAAAACACGAGAAATTCAGGATCTGGTGAAAAAAGAATTAGGAGTGGAATATTCTTCCTGGCAAATAAGAAGAATTATCAAGTCTTTCATGATGAAATACGCCAAACCAATGCAGAAATATTACAAAAAACCGAAAAATGCAGAAGAGATTTTAAAAAAACATTAGACTACGAGGTTGAAGAAAATGATATTATGGGATTTCTGGATAAAATAGCCGTTGACGCCAATTCTAATTCTTCACCTTTATGTGCATTCATAAAACCAGTTAAAAAGGTATCAATTATCTTAAACTAAATTAACAGGCCTTTACAGCATAAATGGACATGATGTGGTTGAATTTCCGGAAAACAATAAAAAATAGAATTTTGCCTCGTTCATAGATAAAATAAAAGAATATGACCCTTTAGGACGTGCAGTAAGAATTTTAGATAATTTCTGACTCATCATGCCCTACTAGTGAAAGAAAAAGCAGAAGAACTAAATTATTCTCCTTTTACATCTGCCACCATATTATCTCCTGACCTCAATCCTATAAAATTCGTGTGGAAAAATGTTAAAAGATTATATCAAACATTTTACCACTCCAAATAGAAGAATTAGAAAATAATATCCTGAAATCATCCTATAAACTCATAAGATCACTCTCATTTGCTAAAAACTGGATTAAAAACTTACCTAAATTAAGCAAAAAAAATATATGCACATTACAATAATTGTCATCTTTAAGACCTTTCAAACGTTTATCCCCCGCCTTAAAACGCGCCTTCTCCAGTTCCATATCCTGATATTTAATAAAATAGGCCTTTTTATGGATATATTTGGGTACACGCTCCTCATTAAACGCAGAACTATAGGGTTTGATATAAGAATGGTTTATCGCCATGCTGATAAATTGATTCTACCATGATTTATTTTTAAATCGAACTCCACGAAATGTATATATAAACATGTCGGCATTTAAAACTAATAATTTATTTTAAGTTACAAAATGATGATTTGATTTTTTGCAGTCTATGGTTTAATAGGTTCCACCCTCACTTGGTTCGTGAAATGAATCAGTGTTTAATTAAAATTAAGTCTATGGTTTAATAGGTTCCACCCTCACCTAAAAACAAAAACACCCACAAAAACAAAGAAACACCGTCTATGGTTTAATAGGTTCCACCCTCACCGCACAAACCTTCAGTTCCGGTGTCTTAGAAACCGGGTCACAAAGCGGGTTGGTAAGTAGGTTTACCGGGGTTTTCTGGAAGTGGAAAGTCATGGACACCATACCCCCGGGGACGGAAGGACTGATTTTTACCCTGGTTTCAACCTCTCCCCTACGAGAAATAACCCGAACCAAACTACCGTCCTCAATTTCCAGATCCCGCGCATCTTTGTGATTTATTTCCATTAACTCTTGACCATACAGAATGTTAAGACCGTCCACTAATCCGGTCATGGTGCGGGTGTGGTATTGATACAGGCAGCGGCCCGTGGTGAGAAGTAAAGGATACTCTTTATCTGGAAGTTCAGCCGGAGGAACGTATTCCAAAGGCCGAAATTGTGCTTTTCCATTATGCGTAGAAAATACATCCCTATGAAGGATAAGAGTGCCTGAATCTTGCGCATCTCGACAGGGCCAGTTAATTCCACCTTCTTCCAGGCGAGAATAAGATAGGCCCTGATATATAGGAGTAAGCGAAGCCATTTCATCAAAAATTTCAGAAGGGTTAGCATAGTCAAACCCATCTGCACCTAATTTTTTAGCAATTTGACTGATAATCCACCAGTCCGACTTTGATTCGGCACGAGGATTCAGTGCCTGGCGAATGAGCTGGACACGCCGTTCCGTGTTGGTGAAAGTGCCTTCTTTTTCAGCGAAACTGCAGGCCGGTAACACCAAATTCGCCAGTTTAGCTGTTTCGGTTAGGAACATGTCTTGAACCCTAGAAAATCCAGTTTTTCCAGTGATTTCTCTACTTGGGCTAAGTCCAGAACGCTTAGAAGTGGGTTTTCACCCATGATGTACATGGCCTTAATTTCCCCATTTAAGGCAGATTCCAATATTTCAGGAAGCATTAAGCCACTTTTAAGTGTTAAATGTGAATTCCAAGGTTTTTCAAATTTTTCAGAAATGTTTTGGTCAGTAACAGACTGATAACCCGGAAAAACGTTGGGTAGAGCTCCCATATCGCAGGACCCCTGGACGTTGTTCTGTCCTCGAAGAGGATTAACCCCCGAAGACTTTTTACCAATATTTTCTGTTAGTAGAGCCAGATTGCTCACTGCCATTACGTTGTCAGTACCATGGGCGTGTTGTGTGATACCCATATAATAAAATATGGAGGATGGGGAGGGTTGTGCGTATAATCTAGCGGCTTCTACGATTTTATCTTCTGGAACTCCGGTAATTTCCACTACTCGAGGAAGATCGAACTTTTCTAAAGATTTTTCAAACTCAGAGAAGTTTTCACACCGGTTATTAATGAAATCATGGTCCAGAAGTTTTTCATCTACAATCACTCGCATTAACCCCATTAAGAGGGCCACATCGGTCCCCGGCTTATGTTGCAAGAATATATGGGTGTGTTTAACCAGATCAATATCTTTAGGGTTGGCTACAATAAGTTTAGCTCCCTTTTTAACAGCTTCAATCACTCGGAGTCCTATAACCGGGTGGTTTTCCGTAGTGTTGGTGTCGATGGCCAGAATGCATTCAGAATCTGATATTTCCCCGATGGAATTGGTCATGGCCCCGCCGCCCAGGGTCTGCGATAGTCCAGCGACCGAGGGAGCGTGACACAATCGAGCGCAGTGGTCGATGTTGTTGGTTCCCATTACGGTCCGGGTAAACTTTTGTAAGAGGTAATTTTCTTCGTTGGTACACTTAGCCGAACTCAGAGCAGCAAAGGAATCTCCATTATATTTTGATAATTTTTCGAAGCCAAAGTCCAGGGCTTCATCCCAACTAACTTCTTTGAACTTTCCATCAACTTAATAAGGGGTGATTTTAAGCGTTCCGGATGATTAACGAATCCGTGAGCGTAACCGCCCTTACACACAGATTGCCCTCGTTAACTGCGCTCTCTGGATCTCCTCTAACCTGGACTATTTTTTCATCGCGCAGTCCCAAGAAGATGTTACAGCCCACTCCGCAGTAAGAACAGACCGTTTTAACCTCTCGAGATGGGCTGAGAGTTTCTTTTGGTACCAGTGCTCCCACAGGACAGGCCACTACACACTCACCACAGGAAACACAGTTAGATTCAAGAAGGGGCTTGTCCTGGAAGGTGGTGATTTTGGTCTCGTAGCCCCTGAAGCCAAAGCCCACCGCATTAACACCTAAAACTTCGTTACATACCCGGACGCATATTCCACAAAGGACGCATTTTTTGAGGTCTCTTACGAAAAAGGGATTAGAAACATCAACAGGAATTTCAACAACCTTGCGCCTCAAATTATTCAAATGTTCTTTTTGTATTCCCAGATAAGAAGTGACTTCTTGAAGCTGGCAATGGTCATCCTGGGCGCAGGTAAGGCAGTCCATTTCGTGGTTGGCAATTAACAACTGAGCTACCAAGATTCTGCCCCGGTTTATTTCATCAGATTCTGTTACAATTTCCATTCCATCTTCTACTCTGGCTTCACAGGAAGTTATCAGCCGACCTTCCTGGTTTTCCACCATGCAAAGTCTGCAAGCCCCCCATGGATCTAACTGAGAGCTGTGACAAAGATTAGGAATGTAAACATCGTTTTTAATGGCAATTTCAAGTACTGTAGCCCCTTTTTTAGCTTTAACGGGTTCACCATCGATTTTTATGGTAACCATGTTTTCTTTTATGTTGATCATAAGAATTTTTTTATACAGATATGATGAATAACCCCTTTACCTATAGTTGATTACTTAATTTTTTTCACTGTTAATGAATTTTGAGATCCAGTTTTCATAAAATGATGTTTCCCCTATTATTTCTTTAAATAGTTCTTCAAAAGCTTTTTTTAGTTCTTCTGCGTTACTATAATTGTTTATTG
>JAHRFX010000097.1 GCA_019084405.1 Methanobacterium sp. | reverse complement strand
TTCTAAAGAAAACCACTTTAAAACACCACCACTAATTGTTTTAGCGTTAACAATCATCTTTTTCAAGTAAAAAAACCCCAAAATCTATCTTTTTCATGACATTGAGGGTGAAAATAATAAAAAACCACTGGAAAACTCATAATAAAACTTTTACCACTTATCAAAAAGCTACATTAACCATAAAAAAAGAAATAAAAATCAAGGATTTATTAAGAAAAATTTAACATAACACTTGAAAAATCGATAGTGCCTATACAGATAAAGATATGGAAATGGTTGATAAAATAGCTGATTTTTATAGTATTATTTTGAAAAGTTATTTTAAATTAATATAAAAGATTTTTACACGGCAACACAAGTTTTTGCATGTTCGGTTCTTAAAATCACGTTTACATAGCTTTAAACAGTATTAAACATGATTTATTTAATTCTAAAATCTATATATTCAGTAAGTTATGTTACTTACTATAATTCAATAGATTTTAGCTTGAAAATTTATTGTAAATTTTTTTGGTTATTTACCATTCTTTTTTTGAATTCCAAAACTCAATTCTTCAAATTTTAGAAAAATGCGGTCAAAACTGTAAGTTTTGACGCCGGCAAAATTTTCAATTTTGCGGCAGAGAAACATAGTTTCTCATGCATGTAAAAAATTTTCAATTTTTTACGGTTGCAAAACTTCGTTTTGCAAACATCGAAAATCTAAGATTTTCGAATGCTTCGCATTTTTCTAACTCCCAAAATTTTTTGAGATTTTTCCTTTAAAATATTTTTTGGCCGTTTCAATACAGCCGGATCTTCAATTATCTCTTTTGAATACCTTAATAATTCTGAATCTTCAATTAATTCCTTTGAATATTTTATTAATTCTGAATTATTGATTATTTCGCTTGATTCTTCAATTATTTCTTGTGGATTGGGAATTATTTCTGATTCTTGAATCATTTCTTTGGTTTCAGTAATTTTTCTTTTATAAACTCCCACAGGTGAAAGAATAAGTATAAGTATGCTTAAAAATGCACCTAAAATCATTATTAAGTGCATTCCATTTGTAAAATCATAGGCTGCTAAATTAAAGAGCTGATTTTGTTCTAACATCTCTGGACTTATTGTACTGTACAATAATATGCCTGCAATAGAAACCCCAAACACCATTCCTAGATTTCTCATGGTTACTATGATACTTGATGCAACTCCTTTCTTTTTATCAGGTATAACATTCATGATTGCCCTGTTATTTGGGGCTTGGAAGATTGCTGCGCCTATTCCCAAAAGAGCTAGCCTCCATACAACATCAAACATATTAGAAAATATTGTAAGGTAAGTCATAGAATACAAAGCTGCAGCACTTATTAATGCTCCTGTAATTGCCAGGGGCCTGGAACCTATTTTATCAGATAATGTCCCACTTAAAGGCGCTAAAATCATCATTGCCACAGGATTAACGGTTAATATAGCTCCTGTAAGTGCTGCATCAAACTTCAACACTTTTTGCAGGTAAAAAGGCATTATAAAGAGAATCATATACATGCTTATATAATTAAAATATAAACTCAGATTAAATGCAGAAAATGTTTTGTTTTTAAACATTTCAAGGTCAATAAGGGGACTATCTACCCTTTTTTCATTCCAAATGAATAAAATTAAGGTAATTACAGCCGATACAGCCGTTATTGCTGTTATAATATCTATTTTTGAAGTTTGAATGTTATTAAGTACATAAACTGTTGAAAAAAGACATAAATATTGCAGTATAGCCCCCCAAACATCCAATTTAATTGGCATTGGTTCTTCCATTTTTAATATTTTATAGCAAAGAAGGAAGCTTGTTATGCCCATAGGAATGTTAACCAAAAATATAGTCTGCCATCCCAAAAAAGTTTGTAAAAATCCTCCAATTGCTGGACCAATTGATAAACCCGCCGCTATCGCTACTGCATATATACCTAAAGCTTTACCAGTCTGACTGGTTGGAAAAGCATCTTTAACTATATCCATTGATACTGACAGCATTAAAGCCGCAGCAATTCCCTGTAAACCCCTGAAAATTATAAGAAACGTTATTGAAGGAGATAAACTGCATAAAATTGATGTAATAACAAAACTAAACAGTCCTACCATGTAAATTCTTTCATGGCCGTAAAAATCACCTAACCGTCCGAATAATAAGACGAAACCCAGTAAATTGATTAAATAAACTGTTATAACCCACTGTGAAGTTGCAATACCTGTAGAAAAGAAAGTAGTAATTGTAGGTAATGAAACATTAACTATACTTGCATTAATAGGCACCATTATGGTCCCTATAGCGATTGCAAACAATATTCGCCATTTTTTCTCTAAAAAATTCAAAACTATTTCACCCAAGTCTGAAACATAGACTAATTTAACTTTATTTTATGTAATTGGTCATTAATAAATTTTTTGGACTTAATTAATCTTGAAAATCTGGCTTTTTTATCTAATAAAAAAGAAGGTTTATATCCCTTAATTTAATATGAAAATCATTGGCAATAAAAAATATTATACTTTTTTTAAAAACTAAAATAAAACCTTTTAAAACCCAAAAAAATATTGAATAAAGTTATTCATCAATTACAGTAACCTTATTCATCACATCATTAGGTTTTATCTTATTTACAACATCCATTCCCTTAACAACCTTACCAAAAACTGTGTGTACGCCGTCAAGATGTGGCTGTGGTGAATGAGTAATGAAAAACTGGCTTCCACCTGTATCTTTGCCTGCATGAGCCATAAAAAGCGCCCCTGCACCGTGTTTGTGAGGGTTAATCTCACATTTTATAGTGTAACCTGGCCCACCAGTTCCATCTCCTCTTGGACATCCTCCTTGAATTACAAAGTTTGGAAGAACCCTGTGGAAAGTTAATCCATCATAATAACCTTCTTTTGCGAGTTTTTCAAAGTTAGCTACTGTGTTTGGAGCTTCTTTATCAAATAATACAAGTTCAATGTTTCCTTTATCTGTTTCAATTATTGCTTTTTTCATATAAAGGGGGTTATGGTTTTAAAAATTATTAAAAAAAAAGTTCATGATTAAACTTTATTTTTCAGGTCTTCTTTTAAGTTTTTATAGAACTGTTTGAATTCCCAGTCCCATTCCGCAGAAACCCGGTCTAAATCAATCTCCATCTGAGGATCATCCAGATACCCTGTTAAGGGAATGTGTATTTCAATTTGTGGTGCTTTAACTTCAAATTTAACATTATCAATCATCATCTGGATCTGGAATAATGCTAAATTATTTAATAGTTCTTTTTCAGTTTCCTTATCCAGTTTAGGGTCTTCGTAGATTAATACATATTTAGTTTCCCAGGAGGAATTATTCATCTTGCTTTGGTGGCATTTTATTAGTTTTAACATAAAATTACCTCAGATATTTCTTAGATTTTAATTAAAACTCCAAAAACGTATTCATGGATAATAATACTTATTTTTTAGTATAATGAATTTATCATATATAATTTTATGGGAGATCATCCCGGGCGATTGCAAAAAAAAGGATCCCTGCTTTTAAATTGATTTTAGTAAAAAAAAAATATAATGATCAAGTAAATATTATTCACTTACAGTCCTGATTCAAATATAATAAATGATTTTCTGCATAAAACAACAACCAAAATAGTACGTGAATTTGACAAAATCTACATTGGAAATGTGAACAGTCAGTTAGGATTAAAAAATAAATATTTAGCAACAACCACCACTGACCAGCACTGGTATGAATTTAAAAGACAATTAGAATATAAATCTGATTGGTATGATAAACATTTCATGGTTGTTGATGAAAAATACACTTCTAAGACTTGCAGTAACTGTGAATATGTTACAGAAAGTTTAAAACTGAATATTCGAGAGTGGATATGTCCTGAATGCAAAATGCACCATGATAGGGATATAAACGCTGCGTGTAATATTCTAACCGTAGGAACTACGGGGCTTGCCTTTAGTAAAATCAACAGATAGTTGATGGATTAGGAATCCATTGACCTCTTTAGGTCATGGTAGTTCAATTTGTGGGTTATAATCTGCTAAGTCTATTTTTAGTATGGGAATGGGGTCAAAGTACCACCATTAATCGTGAAAAAAAACAGTCCCTCTTCATATTTTATAGTGCTCTTCTGGTTCTTTTTTTGGCCTTTTTTACCAATGCCATTTTACCCAGCCTGGCCATATATTCTGTACCTGCCGTGGGTAATGTTCTGGGTATGGGAGTGATTATTGCTATCTGGTATTTTATAACCCATTACCAGCTAATGCAGATTAATCCTTCCCTGGCAGGAGAGATTATAATGGATAAAATCACCGATATGGTAATTCTTATGGACCCGGAAGGAAATATATCCCGGGTTAATCCCCGTTTAGAAATGCTTCTTGGTTTTCCTCAGTCCAGTTTAAGGGGCCGTCACTGGTCCACCTTCATCCCGAATCAAGGGGAACAAAAATTGCTGCACAATAAAATAGATTTCTTAAAGCTGCAGCATGAGAAAAAATCCATGGATTATCCTGTTAACCAGAAAATAAAACTCCACTACCCCACCCGAAAAGGTGATACCATACCGGTGGAGGCCCTTATTTCCTTGATTAAGAGTGAGGAGGAAATAGCAGGGTTTACCCTGGTGGCCCAGGATCAGCGCCAGACCATTAAATTAAAACAAGAAATCCAGAAAAAATTAAAGGCTCAGGAAAATGTTAAAAGACATTTAAAGGCCCTGCAGTCATTAAACGAGTTAATTGTTTCTATGAACCAGATTATTACCCGGAGGAACTACTGGCCAAAACTTTGGATTCCTCTTTGGATTTACTGGAATTCCAAAAAGGAGGGGTTTACTTAATTGAAGATGATGATTTAAAACTTAAAATACATAAAAATTTTGATAGAGATATGTTAAAAGCAAATGCTAATTTTAAAGTAGATAATAAGCCATTTACCTCTTTATTAACAGAAGGTAGTTGTTTTATCAGCAACTGCTACCCTGAAATCAATCCTGAAAAGGCCCGTAGATGGAAGGTTAATTCCATAGCAGCAGTTCCCCTTAAATTTAAAGAAGAAATTCTGGGGATGCTGGTGGTATTTGGAGAGTATAAACATCCCTTTTTGTGAGATGGATAAAGATATTTTAGAATCTATTGGCCGGGAGACGGGTGCTTCTTTGAGCCGGATAAAAGCAGAAGAAGAAATAGTATCCTCTTTAAAAGATAAAGAAGTGCTTTTAAGTGAAATACATCACCGGGTGAAGAATAATATGCAGATTATTTCCAGTTTACTTAATCTGCAGACCATCTTCACCTCTGATGAAAATATCCGCCAGGTAATCCGGGAGAGTCAGGGCCGGGTGCGGAGTATGGCTCTGGTACATGAACACCTGTACCAGAAACACACCCTTTCCCAGGTGGATTTAGCATCTTATATGGAGGGCCTGCTCACGGAACTGATTCGCGGATATCAGAGCCCTAAACGTGAGATTGTTCTGGATCTGGATGTGGAGGATATGGAATTGAACCTGGATACCATCATCCCTCTGGGCCTTATTTTAAATGAATTAGTTACTAATTCCCTTAAATACGCATTTGAATACCGTTTAAGAGGACTATTATCCATTAAAATAAAAAAAACAGATGATGGTTACTGCATGGATGTTAAAGATGATGGGGTGGGTTTACCTCCTGAGATAGATATGGAGAATATCACCACTCTGGGCCTGATGCTGGTGCAGAATCTGACCCAGCAAAACGAAGGAGTGGTACAACTGGTACCTGATGAGGGGGGCCCACTTTAAAATTATGTTCCAGGAAATTTACTACATGGACAGATTTTAATTTAAGGATTAATTAAATATGTAGTTAGCATTCGAAGTGCTGCTTTAATCTTGCCGTACTATAATAATAAATGCATCTACCAGGAGGATGAATTTAGTCTTTAATGTTAAGTCCCTAAAACATATTTTTTTAGATTATCAATCTTTCATCTTTATCTATAACAGGAGAATAAACTCCACTCTTTTTAAAATTTTAATCCTGGTACTAAAAAAAAATAATTTGTAAATAGGGGGTAAGATGACTGGAATTATTTATATAAAAAAATGCAGTTACCTGCATTTAATGTAAAATAAAGGAAATATATTATGGTTATCTTATTAATTTCCATCTAAATCATGGTTTTATTTTACTAAAAAAAAGGTGGATAAAGGGATTGTCTTTTTTTTAGTTAGAATTTTCACAACTACAGATTAAAATACTATGTTAGTACCATGGACATGGCTAAGATATAAATTTATTAAATGTTATAGTATCTTTTATGATTTTAGTTAAGGAAAAAAGACTATATTTATCCGGAAATAGGGATTATAAAAAGGATTCATATTCATCCTTCAGGTGGTAAGGGATGATTCTGGTTAATGAAGTGGAGTCTTCCTCTATTATATCCCCTACCCGCACTCCCCGGGCAGATTTTGTAATAAATCCTTATATCGGGTGCAGTCATGGGTGTATATATTGTTATGCCCGTTTTATGAAACGTTTTACCGGACATCATGAGAAGTGGGGTAAATTCGTGGATGTGAAGGTTAATGGGGCCCAGCTGGTTCCTCATCCCCGGCCAAAATTTAAAGGAAGTTCTATCCTCCTATCTTCGGTAACTGATCCTTACTTACCGCTGGAAAAAAAATATGAATTAAGCCGGAGGATAATCCAGGAACTCCTGCCCCTGGAAGGATGTTTAATGATTTTAACTAAATCCAATCTGGTGTTAAGAGATCTGGACATCCTGGAGAAAATGAAGAAAGTGGAAATTGGGTTTTCTTTTTCCACTCTGAATGAGAACCTTAGAACAGAAATTGAACCTCAGGCTAAAACTATAGAAGAGCGATTAAACGCTCTTATCAAAGTTAAAGAATCAGGTTTTAAAAATTTCTTATTTATCAGCCCTATACTGCCTTATTTAACTCCCTGGCAAGAAATAATTGAGACCACCCGGGATTATGTGGATTATTATATGTTCGAAAACCTTAATGTAAATGGCAGTGTATGGCCTTCTGTTTTAAAGTGGTTGAAAAATTTCCATCCCCACCTGGTGGAGGAATACCGGTCCATCTATTATGGAGAGTCTTCCTACTGGAGTAAAGAGGAACAGTCCATTAAAGATTACTGTAAAAAAGAGAAATTAGATAACGAATTCTATTTTCATCATAAAAGGACAGATAAATAGAATTAACTTAATTTCATCCCTTTAAAGCACTTAAACCGGTAGGGGATGAAAATAATTAATTTTAATTTTTGAAAAGAAGAAGTGCCTGCAAACTACCCACTAAAAAAAATCAAAGCCCCTTTTTCTCCTTATATGACCCTACTCCAATAATCCCAATTAGCCAGTTAAATTGAAAAAAAAAAGTGATTATGAGGGGGCTAATGGTTAAAAAAGAACGCTAATTGGACATTAAGATTAGAGATATTTTATGGCTTTTTTAAAGAAATATAATGATTTTAAAGCTTTTTTTAGTGGGATTGAACTAATTTGTGTATATTTCTTTTTGATTAAGCGAACATTTTATATTTGGGGGTTAAGAGCTTCTTAGAGAGGCTTTTTTTGATTTTAAGTTCTCTTTTTAGTCCGGGAGTAGTAATATGTCCCTTTATAATCCAGTTAAAAATGCTTTAATCCGGGTTTATTTATTTAAAATAGGAATGTATTATGCTTAAAATTTGGAATTGGGTTAGAATTGATAATATCTGGAGGCAGGTATTATAAAAGGTCTTAAAAGAGCTTTATTGGATTAAATAAAGTTTCAGGTGGCCTTTTTTCTAATTTTTATCCGCAATCTTTATATAGATGATGGAGGCATGTAGTAGAATGTCATGTTGACTTGTGAAAGGCCTGTAATTATAGAGTTAATGAAAAATTTAGGCAGGTTTAAGTTCAGTCCACATGATACGGAGGAGGTAAAATTTCGCGAATAAACAAAATTGCAAGCATACTATTTTTATGCTTAATCATAACCAATGGTGGTGGCATATACGCCCTTGATAGTGAAGAGCTACCACCAGTAGAAAACATGGAGAATCCCTCCATGGATAAAGATGATTATATGGAAACTCCTCAAGAGGAATTTCTAGATTCCAGTGCTTCAGGTGCCTTAGAACCTGAAGATGAATCTGAATTCAGCACTGAGGAAGAGCTTACAGATACTTCAACTGTAGATCCTGAAGTAAAATATGCTGCCGGTGGAGACACAGAATCAGCTATTTTAGAAAATGGAAATACTCCTGTAGTAAATGAAGCCAACATCATTCCCACCAGTACTAAAAAAGAAGCCAGTATCAAAGACATCCTTAATGCTTCTACCCGAGTAAAGAATTTCATAGACCTGCATAAAAGGTTGCCTAACTTTGTTACAGTAGCTGGAGAGCAGGTATTGATAAGTGATTTTCTTTATATCTCAGTTAAAGGACTTCTAGGAATATCCACTGGTCAAAATGGAAATATTGCTTATGAGAGTTATGGTTTACCGGTTAATTCATCAGGTACCAGCAACCTGAGAGGCACCATGCTGAAAAAAAATTATCTGGATTTAGCCAAGAGAATCGGTAATTTCATGGATGCTAATGGGGTTGCACCAAACTTTGGTCGTAGCACACGGGGAAACATTAAATTCGAATCAGCAGTATATCTTTTCGCCCGGATAATGGATTTCCAGAACAAGAACAAACAGCTACCTAACTATGCCTACATGGCACCTCTAAACCAGGTGCGAACCACTCCCCTGGCAGACACTGTACCAGTAACTCCTGGAAACAACACCAACCCTGGAAACAACACCAACCCTGGAAACAACAACACCAACCCTGGAAACAACACACCTGGAGAAAACATTAAACCACCGGTAGAAGATAGTCCTCTGAAAGTTACTATAGGTCAGATACTGGACGCTGCTAATCGGGTAAAGGCTTTTGTAGGAAAAAATAAGGTCTTGCCTAACTATGTCACTATAGGTAATAAGCAGATAAATATGAGTCAGTTTCTGTATCTTTTAAGTGCAGGACTGGTGCAAATTAATAGTGGATCCAATGGGGACATTGCCTTTGGCGATTTTAAAGCACCTACCGCATCCAGTGGTAATCAACTATCCAGCTCCCTGAACAGAAATTCCTATATGGATCTGGCTGGAAAAATCAAGGAGTTCATGGAAACCAATTTGCAAGCACCGAACTTTGGAAATACCGCTAATGGTAGAATCAAATTCGAGTCAATGGTATACATGTTCTCCAAGATAATGAGCTTCCACTCCAATCAGGGAAGGTTACCTACTTTTGTAACCCTGGCTGATACCAATGCAGTGGCCACCACTTACAACCAGAACCAAACTGCTGCTGGTGGAGATAAGCCGGATAACAGTGCCTATGCCATTTATCTAGCAAATAGTAAGAACGCTCAGGTCACCAACTCAGCCATAGTAAACCTGGCTAATTCTTTAACCAGTGGATTAAGTTCCACCTGGGCACAAGCTGAAGCCATATTCAACTGGGTTCGAGACCGTGTGAGTTACAGTTTCTATTACAATACCAGATATGGTGCTTTAGGTACTTTAAACAGTAGAACAGGTAATTGTGTGGATCAATCCCACCTGGTAGTGGCACTAACTCGTGCTGCTGAAATACCCACCCGGTATGCACATGGTGACTGTACCTTTAACAGTGGAAGCAGATACGGACACGTATGGGCTGAAATTTTAATTAATGGAAAATGGGTAAGAGCAGATCCTTCCAGTTCCCGAAACAGTTTAGGTGTAATAAATAACTGGAACACTGGAACTGCATTTATTAAAGGGTACTACGCATCCTTACCATTCTAAATAACCCCCTTCCTTTTTTTATTTTTTTTTTGAAATAGATATCTAGAAAGCTTAAGTTTTTTTTAAATATTCACTTAAAATCCCTTGATATAAATTCTTTTTATATTATAATCCTCTAGAGATGCACTTTAAAAAATTCTACTTTTAATTTGAAATCAACCCTGGTTTGCAAAAAAGGACACAGTTTTTTAAAAAATGATATTAGAGCCTCAAAAACCCAGCAGGTAACCACCTACATGGATACCCATGGTAAATCACCGGACAACATCCAGACCAGTAAGGGAGCTGCAGTACGAAGCAATTTTCCATGTCTTTGGTCGGGTGATGTCCTACCAGGCCACCTATAAAAAACTACCTAATTACGTTAGATTGGATGTTTTGAGTAATGTGGTACCACTTAAAACATTAAACAACAATACACCTGCAGAAAATACCACCAACCCCGCAAACACTACCTCGGTCTTTTTAAAGGCCACTAAAAATTGCCAGGTAAATGACCCTACCATTATTGCCCTGGCTAATCAGCTTACTCAGGGTGTCAATAGCACCTGGGGAAAAGCAGAAGCCATATTCAACTGGGTAAGGAACAACCTGACTTACAGTTTCTACTACAATACCAAATATGGTGCAGTGAATACTCTGAAAAATAAAAGTGGTAACTGTGTGGACCATACCCATCTTTTAATTGTCCTCACCCGGGCAGCAGGTATTGAATCCCGCTATGCCCATGGTAATTGTCAATTCAAAAGTGGAAGTGTGTACGGCCATGTATGGGCGGAGTTATTGATTGATGGTAAATGGGTAAAAGCAGATGCCAGCAGTTCATCAAATAACTTAGGAGTCATCAATAATTGGAATACTGCTAACGTGGTTATGAAAGGAGTATATTCAGAATTAAGTTTCTAAAAACCATTTTATTTTTTTTTATTTTTTTATTAATTGTATAACTTTAAGAGATTTAAGTTATTTATTGATAAAATAGCCTATTTTAAAAAGATTTAAACTTAAAATCCAGTTTATCTGCATTATAATTTCTTAGAAGGACCCTGAATTTTTAGTTTAAAACCTGACAACTCTACTATAATTAATAATATTAATACCTGCAAACTAGAATTTTATAAAAATAATCTGAGTTTACATACCTCCTGGTAAAAATAATCACATTTTCACTAAAATTACCAGGTAAGGTAGTGTAAATTAACGGGGATTAAATCCTACCTAATTCAAAGCGGATTAAATGGAATTAATTAACTTTTCAATATAATTTATCAATTAAAAATTCTTTTCAAGTTCTTTTGGATTTATATAACCTGTTTTTTTACATTAATCATTAGGGATTCGTATTTTAAGTCTAGTTAATAATTTTAAATGAATTATATGCGTATGGAGATAGTAAAAATGTATTAAAAGATATTTATAAGTTTTTTTTAGAGTAATAAATATGTTTGATGGTTTAGAAGTTAATAATAAATCTATAAAAAGCGTGAAATCATCTAAAAGAGGCACTGGATCATTAAAATCAATCCAGTATTCTTATTTTATGTCTTTCGAATAATCTAAATAACAGCCCTATGGTCGTTTTTTAATTTTATATTAGGAAAATATATATGGAAATTTAATTCATAATTATTAATATCGTCAAGGCCTTTATTAGGCAATGTTAGGTAACCCTTACATTTAGCCTTATATACCTGGGGGGGCTTTGGTGATTAGGAGGCGATATTATTTCGCGGAAGGTGAAAATGCTTTGCATGCTTTTAGTGTGCTTTGCATTGTTAAATACCAACGTGATTTTCGCCCAAATGAATGCAACCTCAGTAGATAGTTTTAATAACACCCCTGATAGTTCCTATGGGAATTATGGTGAGGAACAAATATCTCACCCTGAAAATACCACCTCTCTTGCAGGTGATGCTTGCCAGTCCTGGGAAGCAGAATCTGATAGTGGTGGTAGTGTGGTGGATGATTACCAGGAATCTGAAGAAGTTCAGTATGCCGCCTATGGTAATCAAAAAAATGAGTCCCAGCAGCATGCCGCCTATGGTGAAGCAGCTGGTGCAGGAAATTATACTCCTGTGGACTTGGTTCCCTACCAGAATTCAACTGGAGCACTGTGGGTACGTTACTGGAGTATGGATGCCATGAATTTAGAGGAGTTAAAGGCCGCAGGAATCACAGATATTTTTCTTGATTCTGAAGCTTTGACCAATTCCAAGTACCAGAACTCTTCAGCCAGATTTTTGCAAAATGCACAAGAATCTGGAATCAGAGTCAGTGTATGGGTCAATTGTTTCAAGCCTAATTCCACCTGGATTAACCCTGCTAATGAATCCTCTGCCACCTATATTACTGATCTTCTAAGTAGGATTGGTACTTTAACAGGTAGGGCCGGGATAAATGGAGTGCACCTGGATTACATACGTTATCCAGGTAATGCTTACCAGCAGGTCAATGGAACCTCATCTATAAGCAGTTTCGTCTCCAGGGTAAGAGATGTTGTTAAAGCCATCAAACCTGATGCATTACTTTCTGCCGCATTAATGCCAGAAGGAGCAGTTAATGCCTATTATTATGGGCAAAACTACACCGAACTGGCGAATTATCTGGATGTACTGGTTCCCATGATATATAAAGGTAATTATAATAAGAACACTGAATGGATAGGTTTAGTTACCAATTATATTGTGAGCCAGTCTGCTGGAACACCTGTTTGGGCTGGTATATTAAGTTACCAGTCTGATAATAACCTGACTAATATTGGAGCAGGCGAACTATTTGGTGATGTGGTAAGTGCTCTGAAAAACGGAGCAGACGGATATGTTCTTTTCCGTTATGGATTATTAGATGAAGGGTTCTTTGAATATTCAAGTGCTATGCATAATCCTACCGCTGGTGAAAACAGTAATAATCCGATTAGTTTCTCCCCTGGAAGTATTAAAGATGCTGCCAGCCGGGTGAAAGAATATATAGAAGCTAATCAAAGACTACCCAATTTTGTAACCATTAATAACCGGCAGTTAAATATGAGTGAATACCTCTATTTGCTGGCTAAAGTTCTTGAGTTAAATAGCGGAAGTAACACCCCTATAGCTTACAAAAAAATAATCGAACCCCTAAGTCCAATGGGAGATCCTGTAAACGGAACATTAAATAAATCCGAATACCTGGACATCGCCAGTAGATTAGTTAAATTTATGGATACTAATCTAATAGCTCCTAATTTTGCTTCAAGTAGCCTGGGAAAAATAAGATTTGAAAACCTGGTTTATTCCATGAGTAGAGCAGTGGATTTTGTAAATAAAAACAACCAGCTTCCTAATTTTGTCACGGTACTCAATATTGATTTGAGCACCCCAGGACAGGGAACTGCACCGGTTTCCCCACCCACTACTTCTGGTTTTAGTCTGAGTAGTATTCAAGATGCCGCCAACCGGGTAAAAACATTCATAGAAACCAATCAGAAACTACCTAACTTCGTCACCATCAACCAAAAACAAGTAAGCATGAGCGAATACCTCTACCTGCTACTAAAAGCAACACTACAAACCAACACCAAT
>JAHRFX010000112.1 GCA_019084405.1 Methanobacterium sp. | reverse complement strand
TAGAATATGGACTTTTCATCCCACTTCCTCAGTAACCCCATTCAAAATACTGCTAAAACCTTGAAAATAGCCCATTTTGGAATAAAAAGATGATAGCTAACGCTACTATGTTTTTTTCTTCCTACTTTATGGGTTTGTGGACTTTTTGATGGTGTTGGGATCCTTTTTATTGTGAAGTTCATCAGCAATGGGTTGGGCTGTGAAGTTATCCAGGAGTGTGAGGCGATATTTCTGTGAACGACCACGTTTAGGGAACTGTTCATCATAATGAACAATATAAGAAACTTCTAAAGGCGGAACAACAGCTTTTTCCACAGAATCAGTGAAGGCGCGGAGTATGGTGTCTTTCCCCCTGGGAAAGATAGCTTCCATCAAATCAGAAATACCTTCATAAGAAACATGGTTCACCCTTAAAATCTGATAAACATGGTTTAAAACACTGAAAAATTCTTTTTTCAGACTTTCCCAGAACTCACGACTCTCTTCACCTGGTTCACCACATAATGGGCAAATATACCTGCCAATCTTAACACTGCCCAAATTTTTCTTGGAATAAGTGTTATACCCATTATGATTCATCCCTGAGCCACAATCGGGGCACAAAGGCGGAGGGGTTCTTCGGAAAACGCCTTTATAGGTGTATTCAAAATCGTTGCCGTAATTCTCAAAAATCGAGAAAAATAAATCCTTTTCCGAAAAGTTTAATAAAGTACAATCTAAAGATACCATATGTAACGCCAAGGATATGTTGTCTTCCAGGAGTAATAAAACTTTTGGAAGACTCTATCCTATAATCACTAGAAAAATCTACTGTGCCAATTAAATCAAAGATTACCTACCTTACTTTAGTATCAAGCATTATAAGTCTTAATAGGTTGAATTATTAAGAATGATTACATAGTTGTATGTATTAATATAAGAAACTGGTAATAAATATGAATTTAAAAGAATTTGATGGTGATTTTATTCTCTGGTTGCTTTATAAGCACCTTTTTAGCCATTTACCCTATTCTCCCGGTAATAAATTGCGGATGAGAATTCTGAAGAATTTTTTAGGAGAGTGGGGTGAGGGTTCTAATATATCCACCCTGGTTTCTATTATCTCCCCGGAAAACATAGTGCTGGGTAAAAGAGTGGGGGTGGCCAATAAGGTTATCCTGGATGGTCGAGGGGGTATAAGTATTGGTGATAATTCCATTATTGGTTTTGAATCGGTTATTTTATCCTGCACCCATAATTCTTCCTCCCGGGATATCCCCATCCGGGACCAGGGAATGTTTCAGAAGAAAATAGAAATTGGAGAGGATGTCTGGGTAGGGGCCCGGGCCGTAATCATGCCGGGAATAAAAATAGGTGAAGGGGCCATCATCGGGGCCAATGCGGTGGTTACACGTGATGTGGAACCCTATGCCATTGTAGGTGGAGTACCGGCCCGGTTTATAAAATACAGACCATAGATCAGGATATATATTTATGATTACAGGTGATTTTTTTGGAAGAAAGCATGTTAAAAAAAGTTGAAAATAAAAAAGCCCGGATTTGTATCGTGGGACTGGGTTATGTGGGTCTTCCCACCGCTATATTCTTTGCAGAAGAAGGATATGAAGTTATTGGTGTGGATAAAAACCAGGAAAAGGTAAGGCTCACCAACCAGGGTATATCCACCATTGGAGAGCTTAATCTGGATGATCGCTTAAAAAAAGTGGTGGATAACCATAAGTTGCATGCCACCACCGATACGGTGCAGGCTAGTGGTGATGCAGATATCATCATACTCATTGTACCCACTCCAGTTACCCCTTCCAAGGACCCGGATTTATCCTACATCATATCTGCTGGTGAAGAAGTAGCCCAGGGCCTGAATAGTGGAAAACTGGTTATTCTGGAGTCCACGGTTTACCCGGGGGTTACTGAGGAAACTTTACAACCATTACTGGAAGCTGGTGGTTTAAAAGCAGGGGATGATTTTGGTTTGAGTTACTGTCCCGAGCGTTATAATCCAGGAGATAGCGAACATGATATACAGCATGTTTCCCGGGTTTTAGGGGCTATAAATGATTACTGGGGCCAGGTCACCCAGAAACTCTACCAGAGTATTATTCAGCAAGATGTGAAGATTTTAAGTAATATTAAAACCGCAGAAGCCGCCAAGGTGATTGAAAACACCCAGCGGGATTTAAACATTGCTCTTATGAATGAATTGGCCATGATCTTTGAAAGGCTGGATATTGATATTATGGAGGTCATTGAAGGGGCCAGTACCAAGTGGAACTTCAATAAGTACTATCCCGGAGCAGGGGTGGGGGGTCACTGTCTACCAGTTGATCCCTATTACCTGGTTAAAAAGGCCCAGGAAGTGGGTTACCACTCCAAGGTTATTGCCGCAGGTCGGACCATAAATGACCACATGCCCACCCATCTCTACCACCTCACCGCCGATGCCCTGAATGACCATGAAAGGGCAGTTAATAATTCTAAAATCGTGATTTTAGGTTTATCCTATAAAGAAAATGTAGGTGATCCCCGGGAGTCCCCAGCCAATCAGTTGATACATAAATTGCAAAGTAAAAATGCCCGGGTAAGTGTGGTTGATCCCTATATTTCAGAGGATTATCAGGAAGGTATGGAAAAAAATCTATACACCGCCCTGGAGGATGCCCATGCCCTGGTACTGGTTACTGCCCATGATGATTTTAAAAACCTGGATTGGGAGCGGATAAAAAAATTAATGAAACTACCAATATGCATTGATGGCCGTAGAATATATGACCCGGTGGAAGTTAAATCCCATGGATTTTGCTACCGGGGAGTAGGGGCCGTTAATCATTAAAAAAAAATGTTTTTTAAAGTTAATTGATTATTAAAAATATGTCGGGTGAGATTAATTAAAAATTTTAGGCCCTGTAAACCCTATCAAAAAAAAAGTATTTAATAAAATTTTGAGTTAAATAAAATCTTAACTCAAACATCAAATTTTTTTATAAGAATTGCTCTGCAGTTTGTTTTAATTCCTCTTTAAAATCACCCTGAGGATTGTATCCCAGGGAACGGGCCCTTTCAATATCGGCCAGGGAATGTTTAATATCTCCACTCCGGGGTTCAGCATATTCTACTTCCAGAGCAGTATTTAGTATTTCATTTAAGTATTCCACCAGCTGGTTGAGGGTGAATCTACGACCACAGGCCACATTAAAAACCCCTCCTTTATTAGATTGGGCAGCTAAAATATTAGCTTGAACCACATTTTTAACAAATGTGAAATCCCGGCTCTGTTCCCCATCTCCGAATATAACTGGTTTTTCACCTTTCAACATTCTCTGCATGAATTTAGGTATTACCGCTGCATACTGGGATTCCGGATCCTGTCTGGGGCCAAATACATTGAAGTACCTTAAAGATGCTGTTTTCAAGCCATATACTTCTTCAAAAACTTTACAGTAATATTCCCCGGTGGCCTTGGTCACAGCATAAGGGGATTTAGGATTAACTGGCATATCCTCTACTTTAGGTAAAATAGGAGTGTCTCCATATACTGAAGATGATGAAGCAAATACCACCTTTTTTACTCCGGCATCACGTGCTGAAATTAGAACCTTCAGAGTACCGGTGACATTGGCTTCATTGGATTTTAAGGGGTCTTTTATACTCCGAGGAACACTGGGTAATGCCGCCTCGTGAAAAACATAATCACAGCCATCAAAGGTGGCCTCCAGATCAATTTCATTGATATCCCCTAAATCCAGGTCAATGAATCCATCCCTCAGGTGTTTTATATTATCCATACTTCCAGTGGATTCATTATCCACCACCACCACCAGGTTATCAGTGCAAAGCTCTTCTACTAGATGAGAACCTATAAAACCCAGGCCTCCTGTAACTGCGATTTTCTTATTCTTTATTTTATCAACCCCATTTTTGGAATAACATTTTATTGGAAATTAAATCTTTTAAATTTAACTGGATAAATTTTTATTTAATATAGTGATCCTTTAAAATCTGTAATTTAACCTTCCAGAAGCGGTATAACCATAAATTACAACCGGTATCTATATCCATCTTAATTACCAGCTTTTCCTCACAACATAAATATATTATTTCATGAGATAAAAACTTTTTAAATCAGATATTACCTTATTTAGAACTCCAGGGGCTTAATATAATTTTACCTGAAGTAATGATTTAAAATATCCCGGAGACTATAGTATATTTAAATCCACCGGAACTTATTAATTTAACTACAGTGAATAAAAGGAATCGGATTAAGCTCCATCCCCATTAAACCAGCATATAATTAATTTAAATCAAACAAATAGAATCCAAATAAAATATTTAATGGTTTAAAATATTAATTTATCAAATTATAAAATCAATATCAATTAATGAAGGTCATAGTCATGGATAAAAAGGTAAGTATCATTGTACCGGTCTATAAAGCTCGTATTTATTTAGAAGAGTGTCTGGAGAGTCTTTTAAACCAGACCTATCCCCACTGTGAAGTGGTGGTAATATATGTTAAGGGTGATAAAAAGGCCGGGAAAATAATTGCTAAATTCCAGGGATACCCCTCGCTTTTACCGGTAAAAATCAAGAAAAATGAGGGTATTTCTTCTACCCGTAACCTGGGGATTAAAATATCATCCGGAGATTATGTGGCTTTTTGTGATGATGATGACTTTTTTTATCCAGAAAAAATTGAAAAACAGATAAAGGTCCTGGAAGAACCAGGGGTTGGTTTAACCTACTGTGACTTCCAGGTGGTAAATACTAAAAGTGAATTGTTGACTGAGGCTTCTGTTCCGGAATGGGATTTTGATAAATGGTTAAAAGATACCTATATTGGTCTTTCCACCATCATGGTGGAAAAAGAAATCCTGGAAAAAGCTGGTTTATTTAATGAGGAACTTTTTGCCAGTGAAGATTTTGAACTGCTTTTACGGTTATCCACCTTAACCACCTTTAAAAAAACAAATGGTTTCCTGGCCTCTCGAAGGATACATTCCTCTAATCACTCTCGAAAAACATTTAAAATATTATTAGAACGATACAAAATATATAAAAAGTATGGATATAGCGCTCTGGGGCTTTATACTCTTTTTAGAAACCTTTTTGTATCCAATGCAATTTTCTATCTATATGAACATCCCCGGCTATATGAAACCCTGAAAAAAATTAAAAGATGAAGTATTATTATTTTTTTTAGAAATAATTTATAAAAAATTGTATTTAACCCTCTTTTTCCCTGTTAAAAAAAGTTTTACTGGTAAACCCCGGTATTAATCATTTAAAGCTTTTTTATAGGTCTCCAGATGAGCACTGACACATTTATCCAGGTAAAACTTCTGGACCTCTTTTAATCCATTTTCACCCATTTTTTTACGGAGAGTTTCATCTTCCATGAGCTGGATTATACTCTCACTCAGGGCCACAGGATCCTTCGGCGCTATGATAAACCCGGTTTTATGATCTATCATCTGCTCTTTTACAGCCCCTACATCCGTGGCAATAACTGCTTTACCCATGCACATGGCTTCCAGTATCACCAGGGGTGTGCCTTCCGCGATAGAAGGTAGGATTAAAAGATGGGATATGTCTAATATAGAGGGTATGTCTTGACGAGAACCTAAAAAATAGATATAATCCTTTAAATCAAGTTTTTCTATCAGTTCTACCAGCTGCAAATAGCACTCTTTTTGGGTGGAGGGAACATCACCCACCAGGAGCAATTTAAAATCAGGGTTATTTTCCAGTACCTGGGGCAGGGCTTCTATAAGGTAACGGTGACCTTTAACTGGATTTATATTGGCCACACATACCCCTATAAAATTAGATTCCTCTAAACCCAGCTCTTTTAATATATGTTCTTTTTCCAGGTGTGTATTGTTTATGTTGAATTTATCCTGGTCCACCGGTTCATATATTACCTGCACATTGCTCCGGGAGTTGAAACCCTCCCCTAAATAGTACTCCCCCAGGCTGTGGGCAATGACAATTATCTGGTCTGCTACCGGTTTTACCAGTATCATCATCATGGAAATTAAAAAGGAGGGATAAAGGGAACTCATGAGGTGCCACACCACCTTTTTTCGGCTAAGATAAGCGGCTAAAGCTGGCTGGAAATTTAGAACACCATTAACATGAACCAGGTCTACTTCCTCCCGCCTTATGAGGCGTGTGAATTGAAATACCGTTAAGGGTATAGTCACTATCCATAAAATATTTTTTAAAATTGATTTTACGGAATTGAAATTAGATGGTCCAGGGAAAAAGATTTCATTAACCAGGAACCCCTCACTTGAGGCATAGCTACTGAAGTTAGTACTGCCTGAAGAAGAAGAGGGACACCCCAGGATGGTGTTTACTCCCTCTTTTTTTAGTTTCTCTGCCACAGAAATCACCCGGATTTGAGGTCCGCCCAGGTAGTTCTGCATAACCACATTTAGTACCTTCATTCATATCACCGGGTTAATCATATTTATTCAAGTGAGTATGCACTGGATTAACTTAACTCCCCTTTAAGGTTATTTGGAAACCGTTCCTTCTTCTTAATTATAATGTGTATTAGGATTAATTTCACTCAAAGCACCCTCAGCCAGTTTAAGGCCTTTTTTTGGGCATCAACAAATTTTAAAGACGGCTGGAAATCAGGGGGATGAAGCTGTATTTCCTGTATTTTTTCATCCATCACCCCGGAGAGTACCTCTTCTAAGGAAATACATGCCTTGCTATTTAATCCCACATCCCGGGCCAGGGCCCTGTTTTTAGGAGCATAATCTATTATTAGAAGAGGCAGATGGTTTATAAAGGCAAATAGGCATGAGTGATACCTCATCCCTATAAAGGAGCTGCAGGTGGAAATTTCATTAAGTATATCCAGGGGGTCCGGGTTATAGGGGATGATTTTAACCCTATTTTTAAAGTCCAGTAATTCAAACAGGGAATTGGTAATGTGGATGTCATCATGAGGGGGTTGTCCATTGAAGATAAAGAGTTTCAGGTGGTGCAGGTGACTATCAGCCATCCATTTATTAAGTGCCGAGGCTATTTTTTCTACCAATAAATCATCCTTTTCATTTTGAGGGTCGTATATATGGTAAAATGGCAATATAGATACCCCCATGGTTACCGGAGATTCAGTAATTGATTCATCCTCTTTATTAGAATATGGTCTTGATTTTATATCACCACTCCTGGTGGAGGGACCCCTATTCAGGCCATCTTCAACCAATAGTAGGGATAAATCAAAGGACTGACAGGTTTTAGTACCCACTCCCATATCCTGAAGGGCTTCCTCGGATAGGGAGTCCCTGACCACAATCAGATCAGCCAGTTTGCAGGTATTTTTTATTAAGAGTTTCCCCCACCATTTATTTGGTTTTTCCACCCCGATACCCAGAAAATAGCATTTTTTTCTCCTTAATTTCATGATTCCAGTTATTAGAAGGTGCTGTAATAGTCGGGGTATTCTTATTCTCCGGGTACCGTAGTCAAAAAAATGAGTGCCCCCTCCTAAGACATAGATGGAAGACTGGAACAATGCTTTAAAAAAGGATAAGTGCTGATTGGGATCTACTTCTGTAATCCGTTTTTCCAGGGATTCTGGTAGCTTTATTTTTGAGCCGGTGGTGATGGTGAAGATGCTGGAAGGGTATATTTTATCCAGGATATTTAAAAGAGAATATAGCATGGCATCATCCCCGGTATTTTTCCAGCCATAGTAGCCCAGTATGAAAATATGTTCCCCTGCATCATTTTTAGAGTTTATAAGTGCCATCTCCATCCATTATTCCATGAAACTCCTATGTTTTCAAATTAAAGAGGGATTTTAAATAAGAAAAATAATTTTAAAAAAAAATATACTGGAAAATATTCTCTATAATTATTATCATAGGCACAGTAGATTTTTTTAG
>JAHRFX010000055.1 GCA_019084405.1 Methanobacterium sp. | reverse complement strand
CTAAACATACTAAATACTTTGCTCCACTTAATATAAAAGCATTTAGTTTTCTATTTAAAAAAATACTGGTTTATAGAAGAATTCAAAAAATTATTAATCAGAAATACAAATTTCTAAAACCCCCAAGTTTTTGACAGTGTCCATTTAAATATGTCATTTTTATATTTATTAAAAATTCACCAGCGTTAACCAATAGGGCTATATTTATTTGAAGATTTATCATATCTTTATAATGTATCTGGCTGTTTTAAATCTAATTAATCCCTCATACCCTGATGATATAAATAAAGATAACTACAAAAATTAATTAAAAAACTCGAAAGGAAGTTAAATGTATGTTTAAAGATTACTCCTATGTAAATAATAAAAAAATTCCTCAAACCCTCTTAGGAACTTCTCCTTTTATTGGCGCGGCTCAATTTGGACATCGAGCCCGCCTTTATCAACTTGATTTGTATTCCCAGCCTGAAAATATGGCTGAAATTATTAAAAAATCTCATGAAATGGGTATAAAAGGAATTCAGCTTTTACCCTATGAGCCAGTAATCCAGGCCCTGGAAATGGCCCGGAATGATGGAGTTTATATGGATGTGGTGGGAACCATACGCCCGGACCATGAAAATGAGGATATTGAAATGCTCTCATCTCTTAAAGCAAGTGTAATGTTACTCCATGCGGATATAACTGATAACTGTAAATGGGAGGATTTAGGGGAATATCTGGATATTATAAAAAATACAAATTCAATTCCCGGCCTGGTTACCCATACTCCATTTAAAACTACTCAATCTCTTTTAGAATCACCTATTTTAAATGATTTTGAAATATATCTCATGCCAGTCAATAAACTTGGATATTTAATGGATACTCAAGAATTCCTCCCAGATCAAAGATCACAGCTTAGAAATCTGGTTCTGGAACTTGATAAAACTATAATTGCTAAAAAAGTACTGGCTGCAGGAATATTAACTCCAGAAGATGCCTTTGAATTTTTAAAAACACTTGATTATGTTGATGCCGTTGCTCTGGGTATAGCATCTAAAAAAGAGGCAGAACATACATTTGGACTATTATTTAATGAATAATTCTTCTATTCTTTTTTATTATCCCGGGATTAAAATTAAATTAAAATAGAGAAATAAAAAATAATAACTAATCTATCCACAAAATGAGAGAGATTTTTATTAACTACACTCTTTTCTTTCTCTTATTAATTTAATGAGTTCTAGAGGAGTTTCCATTTCACCTATTTCCCAGCTTTTAACCACAGGGATTCCATCCAGAGACTCAAAAGACTTTTTACGGTCCATTATAAAAACGGCATCTGAACCAGTGACTATGGAAAGATCCTTTAAATTAACTGCCATTTTCTGTAGTGTTTTTTGGTTTCTTTTTTTATCCAGATTGGTAATTAACGGATTTTTATCCTTGGAAGTGCCGGGTTTTTGCATGGTGGCCAGGGCATCAAATGGCGTTTTCTGGGTGGGGATTACTCCAAAACCGAGATCAATCAGTGAATTTGATTCCCCTTCCTTTTGCTTTTCCAGAGAATTGGCACAAATTTTTTGATCTGGAATTTTAAATAAATCAATAGAAATAGTTATTTTGAGATTTAGTATATCTTCCAGCATCATAGCAGTTTCGGGACAGGCCCGTACCAGGCCATGTTCGTATTTGTAGATTGTTTCACGGGATACATGGGCTAAATCTGCCAAATCTTTAAGTGAAAGATTATATTCTTCACGAACATCTTTTAAAGCTTCTCCATTAACCTGAACGTAGTATCCTCCTCTGTCTGCCAGTATTTCAGGGTAATCTTTATCGATAATCATATTTTTAAGGGTTTCCAGTCCAATAACTGGGATACCATGTCTTTCATAAACCACGTCTTCTTCCAGGTATTCCGTTTTTGATTTAAGACCTACAATAAGAGGTGAACCCAGAAAAGAACTGGAAACTTTCTTTATAGCATCCGCCTGCAATCCCTTAATACTGTCAATATTTATTAAAACCTTTAATAAGAGAAGCAATAACTTCTTCCTGGCTACCATATCAAAGCAACTCCGATCATAAATATGGGAAGTTTCAAATCCATGGTGGGATAAAAGATTATTTATTTCTTGAAGGACATGAATCCTTTCAGGATTATTCATAAGATCACCGGTGATGACTAAAAATGTATGAAATTTACGTGGGTATAGATGACACAGATTCCCCAGAAGGAATGTGCACAACTTATATTACTTGTGTAATTATTGATGAACTTAAATATTGTGGTTTCAAGGTGGAGGGAAATCCTAGATTGATACGCCTTAATCCTTTTGCCAGATTTAAAACAAGGGGGAATGGTGCCACATCATTTAAAATGGTTCTGAATTCTACCACTCAGATAGAAAAAGCAAAAGAAATAATTTTAAAAAAAGTGGAAGAATTGTCATGTCTGGAAAATCAGAATACCAATCCCGGGGTGGTTTTTTACCAGGGCCCCGTAAATCAAAAATTAGAATCATTTGCCCTGAATGCCATACGCAGCATAATAAGTATAAAAGAAGCAAAAAATCTGGCAAAAGAAATAGGGGCCGATATTCACTGTTTTAAAAATGGTAGGGGAATTATAGGGGCTTTATCGGCAATTGGATGTCCTCTGGAGGACAGTACATATGAATTATTATCTTATCGCCAGTGTGAAAATTACTGCTCTAAAAGAAGGATAAATCCTCAATCAGTTATAGTAATGGATCAAAAAACCTATCCTCAGACCTTTGATAATCTGGATGGGGGATACATGGCCATAGAACCCCATACTCCCTGCCCTATTTTATATGGAATTCGTGGAGAAAGCCCAGAAGCTGTTCTAGATGCCCATAACCTGGTAGAAATAGATGAACCTATGGATAGGTATTGTATATTTAAAACCAATCAGCATACGGATATCCATCTACAGAAAATAAATAAAATCAGTGAAATGGAAAAATTCGGGTGCTATATTGTTTCGGGAGAAGTGGAAGATATGCCCTGGAATATTGAAGGAGGTCATGTTTTTTTCAAACTCAAAGATGATTCTGGAAGGATTCAATGCGCCGCTTATGAACCCACCAAACATTTCCGGAAGTTAATTAAAAAACTGCGTCCGGGAGACTGTATTACAACATATGGAGGTATTGGTTCCCAGGGAACTTTAAACCTTGAAAAAATTCAGATTAAATCATTAGCTCCACAATACATTGAGAAAAATCCATTATGTGATTGTGGAAAACGTATGAAATCTGCGGGTAGTAGTAAAGGATACAAATGTCCCCGATGTGGTAAGAAAATCAGGAGTGAATCAAAGCTACTTACCGAAATAGAAAGGGACTTAAAAACTGGTTTTTATGAGGTACCTCCTTCTGCCCGTCGCCATCTCTCCAAACCTATCATAAGAATGAATATTTAAAATTTAATTTTTTAAATTTTATTATTCCGGTATATTTATTTTATTATAGTTGCAGAAGTATAATTGAAAATTAATGAAAAACTTATGCACATCTTTAAATCATTACCCTCATATGATTACTGCCCAGCTGGCATCTTTTATAATTGATCTCCAGATAAATGAAATACCTCTTTTTATCCGGGAAAAAGCTAAATTATGTTTAATGGACTTTTTAGGAGTTAGTTTGAGAGGTTCCAGAGAAAAAAGTTCACAGGCCATCTGGGATATGATGGAATCCATTAAATTATCACCGGCAGATTCCTCTAAAGAAATTACTGTGTTGGGACATGGTGGGGGTGGATTACTGGAAAGTTGTTTGATTAATGGGATTTCAGCGCATGCTCTGGATCTGGATGATGGTCATAGAATGGCCCAGCTTCATCCTGGTTGTTCTGTTATACCTGCTGCTCTTGCCTTAGCAGAATATCACAATAAATCTGGAAAAGAATTTCTGGAGGCCCTGGTTGCTGGCTATGAAGTGGCAATAGTTCTGGGTATTATGGTTAATCCTGTGCATCGGAATTTGGGTTTCCATAGTACATCCACCCTGGGGGTTTTTGGTGCAGCTGCTGCTTCTTCTAAAATTCTGGGATTGAATTTTGAAGAGACTGTAAATGCCCTGGGCCTGGCAGGTACTCAATCAGCGGGATTTTTAGAATCAGGTCACTCCGGTAGCATGGGTAAACATCTCCATGCAGGGCATGCAGCACATTCTGGAGTAATATCTGCTTTATTGGCCCAAAAAGGATTCACAGGATCTTCCAGCATTTTGGAGGGGGAAGAAGGTTTTTTAAACTGTATGTGCTTAGATATTGGAAAAAAAAGAGATTTAGACGATACTGTTACTTCCCTTTTAGGCCAATTCCATATTAAAGACGTTTATTTAAAGAAATATCCTGTTTGTCGCCATTTACACTCTTCTATTGACTCCGCCTGTCAAATCTCTAAAGAATTTAATTTAAAAAGAATTAAAATTAATCAGATAGATCATATAATGGTTCAAACCTATAAGACTGCAGCTGAGCATGATAATTATTATCCAGAAACTCCTGAATCTTTAAGACAGAGTTTACCCCTTTCCATAGCCATTACACTGCACCGGGGTGATTTAGGAATGGATGATGTAAAAGCAATTAGCCAACTTTCACCTGAAGTCAGGGCATTAAGTCAAAAAATTACCATTGAATTAGATGAAAAATTAGATAATCTTCAACCCCATAAAAGGCCTTCTAGAGTTACAGTCACCTATACTAAAAAAAATAATATAAGTGGAAATAAAGTAACAAATAGTTATTCTATTGAAAAAACTACTTTTTTGCCCCAGGGAGAATCAGAAAATCCTTTTACCAAAGAAGAGATACTCCATAAATTTCAGTTTCTTAATCCGGGATATGATATTCAAAAACTGGAAATCTTAAATGAAATGGAATCATTGCCCATCAGATACCTAATGGGTAACTTTAATTGATAAAAAGAGTAACCCTATTTTAAGTGTTGCGGGGATTCGAAGTTTTGTAAAAGTTTTCACTTTCGTATTTGACTAAATTTTGCCCTTATAATCCCATTAAGGGTATTATTAGTTATTCCGCTCATTAAAAAAGAATTAAGTAATTTATTTGGAATATAATTATGGAGATGAATCTATGAATAAAACCAGGTTATATTTAGAAAATATGGGAATTAAATCTTTATCAAGGAGTATAGTGGAATCAAAAAAGAGATTTGATGATGGGGCACAGTACCGTTTTGAAGTTCCGGGAATACAAAATCCAGAAGCTTTAGATTCATTAATTGGAGCTTTAGATGATTATGAATTAACAGTTCACCGGGTAACCCAGACCAGGGGGATAATGTTACTTACTGATTCTGAAATAGAAGAGATGGGGGAATTGGCCCGGGAAGCAAGGATGGAACTTTTTTTAAGTGTAGGTCCCCGGGCTACATATGATACCAGTGCATCTGCTCAAACTAAAGAAGGGGCCCGAATAGGCTATCGTTTGAGGGGATATGAAAACTTGATTTATGCCATCGAAGATGTTAAAAGGGCCATAAATCTGGGTATTAGAGGTATAGTAATTTATGACGAGGGATTGCTCTGGATTTTGAATAAATTGAGGGCTGATGGAGAAATCCCATCTGAAGTACACTTTAAAATCTCGGCCCACACCGGCCATGGTAATCCTGCTTCAGCCCGGCTTTTGGAAGAACTGGGGGCGGACTCGTTTAATCCAGTGCGTGATTTGCAGATACCAATGCTGGCTTCATTAAGAGATTCCATTGATATTTCTATTGATGTACATACTGAAAACCCCAAATCATCAGGGGGTTTCATTCGCCATTATGAGGTTCCGGATATAATAAAGGTGGCAGCACCGGTTTATCTTAAAACTGGAGGCTCAGTCGCAGGACATCACGGGTGGGATACTACTAAATCCCAGGCTCGTGATCGCATTAGACAGGTTGCACTGGTGAAATCCATGATTGATCGATATTACTCTGAAGCCATAATTTCAAAAAAAGGACCATCTGATCTGGCCATACCTATCTAATGACAGGTATAGTATAATCATTAATCTAATTTTTTTGTTATTATGGAAAATCTTATAAACAGTAAAAGGAGGAAAGTATGAATCTTATTCATCAGGTTCAAAAAGCAGTCATAAAAGCCAGCACCACATTTCGCCAGGATCAGATAGATGCCTATCAAAATGCCCTTAAAGTAGAATCTAATGAAAATGCCATCTGGGCCCTTGAAATTTTACTTGAAAATGCTAGAATTGCAGAAAAAAAGGACCTTCCCCTGTGTGATGATACTGGAATCCCTCATGTTATAGTGGAAATAGGAAATGAAACCACATTACCTGGTAAATTTTTTGAAGATATAAGTAAAGGAATAGAAAAAGGTCTTCAAGACCTGCCCGCAAGGCCAATGGCTGTTAAAGGAGATGATATTCAGCGAATTGAACAGAGCAAGGGACTATTCGAAGATCCTGGAAAACTGACTCCTCCTGCCTTTTTAGTTGATTCAATAAGAGGAAATAAGATTAAAATCCATATATTGATGTTAGGGGGCGGCCCAGAAATACGGTCAAGTACTTATAGGGTTTTCCACAAGAGAGATAATAGAAAAGTATTTGGGCAAGTTGTTACATGGATGAAATCAGAGGTTTCAATGGTAGGATGCACTCCATGTATCCCTGCAGTAGGCATTGGTAGAACTCATTTTGAAGCTACAAGTTTAATGCTAAAGGCAATGGCTTATGGGGATTTAAATCAACAGTCCCCTGTAGAAAATTATATAACTGATTCTATAAATCGGGCTAAAGTAGGTCCTCTGGGCCTGGGTGGCTCAGCAACTGCTTTGGGTTCCTTTGTTAAAGTTGGGCCTCAAAGGGCCAGCGGAGTTAGAATTGTTTCTATGAGGCCTTGCTGTTGTATAGAGCCTAGAAAAGCAATTATAGAGTTGTAAATGAGGATGGAAGTTGTTTCATTGAATAAATAGATATTATTTATTTCAATTTTTATCTGAATTTATAAGTTCACCACCTATTCTTGGAGGTGTGTAGTAATGGCAATTGGAAGAGAATCACTAGAGAATGTATTCAAAATTAATAACCCTAAATGGAGGACATCCATAACCAAAGTCGAACCTAATAATATAGTTACCAGGGGATATTCCCAAGAGAACCTCATTGGCAACATTTCTTTTTCAGAAATGGTTTATTTACTAATCAAAGGTGAAATACCCGAAAAAAAAGAATCAGAAATGTTAAGTGCGGTACTGGTTTCATTTTGTGATCACGGAGTTACTCCTCCCAGTACTCAGGCTGCTCGGCTAATGGCATCTGCGGGATCTAAGGTACATGCTTGTATTGCTGGAGGTCTTTTAGCTTTTGGAAAGAATCATGCAGGGGCAATTGAAAAGTCTATGCGAGCTTTTCAGGAATTTATTCAAAATTCAAAACCAGAAACTGATATAAGAGTAATGGCTGAGGAATTTGTGAACAATTATCTTGAAAAAGGAAATAAGGTTCCTGGTTTTGGCCATCGATATCATTCTGAAGACCCCCGAGCAACCCGTCTTATCCAGCTGGCCCAGGAATATGATTGCATTGGAGATCACACTCGTCTGGCAATGGCAGTACAGGATGTTATGGTGGAAAAAAAAGGCATCAAATTGAATATTGATGGAGCAAACTCCGGTATTTTATCCGATATGGGCTTTAACTGGAGAACAGGCACTGGGATTTTTATGATAGGTAGATTGCCAGGTCTTATATCTCATGTATATGAAGAAAAGGTACGGGAACCAGATTTCCGGAAATTCTTCGATATTGAAGAAATATATTATGATGGGGCAGAAAACAGGTCAGCTGATGAAATTAATATGGCAACCTTAAATAGTATTCCTAAAGTGGTGGATTAATAGAAAATTAAATAGTAAAAGATAAATATATCTCAAAATAGATTTTGCATGACCATGGTGATTAAATGATAACGATATCGGAAGCTATTACGACGATTAAAAAAGCTGAAAACGATGCTGATAAGTTAATTAATGATTCTAAAACTAATTCAGCTCAAATGATTGATGAAGCCAAGGCAAAATCCATGGAAATGATGGAAACTGCTAAAAAGGAAGCTCAAGAAGAAGCTGAAAAACTTATTTTTGATGCAGAAACCACAGCCAAAAAAGAGGCCCTGAATATTGTTAACCATGCTAAAAAGGAAGTTGGGGTAACCAAAAATAATTCCTTAAGCAAGGTTGACGAGGCCTCAGATATTATTGTAAAAAGTGTACTGTAGTGTGAGTACCATGTTCTTACCAGCGAGAATGCATAAACTCAAAATAATAACTCTGGATCAGTACTCTGATTCTGTCGTGCGTTCTTTGCACGAGGAAGGGATTGTGCAGATCCATGACATATCTGAGCGAATTCAACAGGACGCTGAGTGGGCACAAATTTTAAAACCATCCAAGGTTACTGGCTATACTGGCAAAATATCATCTCTTTTAATGAAGACTACTGGAATTGTTGATTTTCTGGGTACTGTGTCTTCGGAAGATACCAGGATTTTAGATATGGTGAAAGGTTTCATCAGTCCGGAAATCTTTGATAAAAGAGAAGTTGAAGATATTGATGCCGAAGCTCTCTTGGATAAAGCTGAGTCAATGCTCAGCAATGTGGAAAGTAAAACCAGGAATATAGAAGAAAAATTAGCCATGATAGATGCTGAAAAAAATGAAAAAGTAGCATCTATGCAAACGGCTGAAAAACTTATAAACTTCGATATTAATTTTGATGATTTAAAAAATTCCAGATATTTATCAGTGATAACTGGTAAAATTTCCACAGAAGCCTACCAAAAGTTCCATGACGAATACGCTCAATCGAAAGACGAAATACTGGTCTATACTGACTCGGGAGAATCAAAAACCGACTTAAATATCTTAATCATATCTCTTAAAGAACAATCTGAAGAGATTACCGGGGTTTTAAGGCGGCTTGAATTTGAAAGATATGAAATCTCTCTCCTTTCAGGTAGGCCCCATGAAATAATAGAACTGTCAAATAATAGGCTGGAGGCCTTAAAAGAAGAGAGAAAATCTGTTTTAAATGACTTAAAAGAAATTGCTACCAAGTGGGAAGATGATCTTCTGGTCTTAAAAGAACAACTGGAAATTGAAAAAGAAAGAAATGAAATATTCTCAGCTTTTGGGGAAACCAAAAAAACTGTGATGCTGGAAGCTTGGGTTCCAGTTAAAAAAGAAAATAAGGCCCTGGAGACTATTAAAGAATCAACACAAGGACATTCTGTGGTTGATATTGAAAACCCTGATGGGGACGACGTACCTGTTCATCTGGACAACCCACGGTTTGCCAAACCATATGAATTATTTGTAGAGATGTATTCTTCTCCCAGTTACCGGGAAATTGATCCAACCATACTGGTAGCATTAGTATTTCCCTTTTTCTTTGGTTTCTGTTTAACAGATGCCGCATATGGAGTAGTGGTTGCACTGGCGGGACTGGTTCTTTACCGGGGAATGGGAAAAGTTAATCAGACCATGAAAAATATTGGACTGGTTCTGGTTGCATGTGGTATTTGGGCCACGGTACTGGGCCTGGTTACCAATTCGCTTCTTGGAGACTTTTTCCCGCGATTCTTGGTATGGGAACTACCCACAGTTATTGAGGCAGTAGATGCATTTAAGTATCCTCAAAACATTTTAATTATGGCTTTAACTGTAGGTGTTATCTACACTATTGTGGGCCTGGTTTTAGGGGCATACAATAACCTTAAAAGAGGAGAAACCAAACAAGCAGTTGGAAGCCAGATTGTATGGCTATTAATGCTTTTAGGTGTAGGCCTGTTAGGTGCCAGTTTCATGGCCGGGTTTGGTTCCATCTACATTGGTGGAGCTATAGTAGCAGTGGCTTTTGTCATGCTGATTTATCTAAATGGAATGTTTGGTTTAATGGATATTTCCGGATTTTTAGGAACCATACTATCATATGCCAGGTTACTTGCTTTGGCACTGGCTACTGGTGGTATTGCCATGACTGTTAACATCTTAACAGGCTTAATTGGTGAAATGGTACCTTATATTGGATTTATTTTAGCTCCCATAATATTTGTTCTGGGACACATTGCTAATGGAGCATTCCAGACCTTAGGGGCATTTATTAATGCTCTTCGTTTACATTATGTTGAGTTCTTTTCTCAATTTTACATTGGTGGAAGTTCTAAATTCAGAGCTTTCCAGGCTAAAAGAAAGTTTACAAAAGTTAGGAATTAATTTGGAGGAAAAAAAAATGGTTGATATTGCATTAGGTACAGCTTTAGCAGCAATCGGCGCCGGTATTGCCGTAGGTTTTGCGGGTTTAGGTTCAGGTTTAGGTCAGGGTATGGCTGCAGCAGGAAGTGTAGGTGCAGTGGCTGAGGATCCAGACATGTTTGCACAGGGTATCTTGTTTACTGCATTGCCTGAGACTCAGGCTATTTATGGGTTCCTGATTGCTATACTGTTGATGGTGTTCGGTGGAATACTGGGTGGAGAAACTGCTTTACCTGTTGAAGTAGGTCTGGTAGCTATAGGTGCTGGTGCTGCTATAGGTTTTGCGGGTTTAGGTTCAGGTATGGGTCAGGGTATGGCTGCTACATCATCTGTTGGTGCAGTTGTGGAAAATCCAGACATGTTCTCTCAGGGTATCTTGTTTACTGCATTGCCTGAGACTCAGGCTATTTATGGGTTCCTGATTGCTATACTGTTGATGGTGTTCGGTGGAATATTAGGAGCTTAATAAAATGACCGCCGGGGCAGATAAAATTGTCTCCAGCATAATTCAAGAAGCTCAGAGCAAAGCTGATGAAATCATTCAAGAGGCAGAATCAGAAAGTAATTCTATAATTGAGGCTGGAAAAAAAGAAGCCCAGTTAGAGAAAGAAAAAATCCTGGAAGATGCCAACAAACAATCTCGAATGAAATATCAGCAAATCATCTCTGAAGCTAAAATGAATGCTCGAAGAGCAGATCTGGAGGCTAGAGAAGAAGTTATCGAGGAATCATTCCAGAAGGCCTTTGAAAAATTAAGGATTCTGGCTTCCACATCTTCATCAGAATATAAGCAATCTCTAATCGAGATTATTACAGAAGCTTCTATGGAATGTGGAGGAGGAGACTTACAGGTTTTACTTAAATCAGATGATGTGGATAAAGTAAAAGATTCCCTTAACGATATTGAAGCTGTAGTCGAAAAAGAAACAGGCACGAAAACTATCCTGGAACTTGGTGATAATATAAATACCATCGGAGGAGCCATTTTAAAGACTCAAAATGGTGAAATAGAGGTAAATAATACCATCGAGGCCAGAATGCAACGTTTCAAGAAAACATTACGTTATGAAGTTGCTAAGGTACTATTCGAATAATAGGGGAGATAAATTATGGCAGATAGCATTAGTGCAATTGTAACCTCAATGGGTTTCTCCTCTATTGAATCGTTTATAGGCCTTTTATTATTAGCAGGGTTCATTATAGGGGCTATTGTAGTTATAGTTACCATAAAGCCAGTATTTGAAATGTTCCCTTATGCATACCCTAATGCCAGAGTTAGAGCAAGAATCGGACGTTTAATAACTCAAAAACAGTTTTCAGAGATTCTCGAATCAGAAAATCTGGAAGAGGTAAAAAACTACCTGCGTGGGTTTCCAGAGTACTCCAAATATGTGGATAAATATCCACTGGAAAAAGCACTGGATATTCAACTGGCAGAAACACATGATCTTATTGCCCGGATAGCTCCGGGAGGCATAAAGGACGTATTCCGTGTTCTACTTAAAAAATGGGATATAAATAATATCAAAACATTGATCACTGCTAAAGAAGCAGGTCTTAACCCCGAAAAGACCGCGGAACTACTAATTCCTTTTGGTGAAATAAGTGATGTAGTGGAAAAGCTGGTGGAAGTTAAATCGGTAACTGAGGTAATTATAGGGTTAGAAGGTACAGAATACTCTCAGATACTGGAAGATGCCCTGACAGATTACGAAGAAAAGGGGATGGTTCTACCACTGGAAGCTGCTTTGGATAAATTCTATTTAGAAAATTTACTAAAAGCAGTATCCGATCCATCTGATGCAAACACTACCTTGTTACATCCCTATATTGGTACCCAGGTAGATGCTTCAAATCTGAAAATAATTCTCAGAGCCAAAGCTGACGGACTGAAATATGATGATATAAGTCCTTACATGATTTCTAAAGGATATCAAATTAGAGATTGGAAATTAAAGGATCTTATGGAATCAGAAGATGTCTCTGGTGTGATTAGTGCATTGGAAGGAACGGATTATTCAGCTATCATGGTTGATGCATTAGCTGAGTATAATAAAACCGGTTCTATAGCTCCCTTTGAAGCGGCATTATCGGAATATATTCAAAAAACTGCAAAAACCCTATCATTAAAAAAACCATTTGGAATAGGTCCTATGATAGGTTTCTTAAGCCGAAAGGAAGTTGAAATTAAGAATTTAAAAGTGATTGTCCGGGGCAAAAGAGAATCTGGATTTCCTGTCTCTGTGATTAAGGAGATGTTAGTATGAAATCATCTATTGCAGTAGTAGCAGATGCTGATACCGTAACTGGCTTCAAATTAGGGGGCATTAAAGAAGGTTACGTTGTTGAATCAACACAAGAGGCTGAAGAAATTCTAACCAATCTGATTAAGGAAAAAACAGCCATAATCATAATCACCGAAAAAATAGGTGAAGAACTAAGAGAGGTTATTGAAAAATTCACCAAATCAAGTGCACTACCTATGATAATTGAGATTCCAGATAAATCCGGCCCATCACATAGGGCCACAGATCCCATGAGGGAATTGATAAAAAGAGTTATTGGGGTTGAGATGGTAAAATGATTACAGAAGGAAAAATTATTAAAATTGCGGGTCCTGTTATCGTCGCTGATGGGATGAAGGGAACCCAGATGTATGAGATGGTTAAAGTAGGTGGAGATAGGCTTATTGGTGAAATCATTGAGCTGGAAGGCGACACCGCTACCATTCAGGTTTACGAAGAAACTGCCGGTCTTAAACCCGGAGAAATTGTAGAAAGTACCGGGGGTCCTCTTTCAGTAGAATTGGGACCGGGTATTATTGGATCTATTTTTGATGGAATTCAGAGGCCTTTAGAACAAATTAAAATCGTGGCCGGGGATTACATTAAAAGAGGGGTGGATGTTCCATCATTGTCTAAGGATAAAAAATGGACCTTCAAACCTCTGGTCACTGCAGGAGATAAAGTTCAGGGTGGAGACGTTATCGGAGAAGTTCAGGAAACTTCTGCGGTTTTACAAAAGATCATGGTCCCTCCTACTATCTCTGGAACTTTAAAAACCATAGCTCCTCAAGGGGAATATACAGTTACCGAAGACATCGCTGAAGTGGAAACTGAAAAAGGTGTTGAAAAAGTTCAAATGATGCAGAAATGGCCGGTAAGAAAAGGTCGACCTTACAAAAAGAAACTTGATCCGGATATACCACTAATAACTGGACAAAGAGCACAGGACACTTTTTTTCCTGTTGCTAAAGGTGGTACTGCCGCTATTCCTGGGCCGTTTGGGTCAGGTAAAACAGTTACCCAACAGCAATTGGCTAAGTGGGCAGATGCAGATATTGTGGTTTATGTGGGTTGCGGTGAAAGGGGTAATGAGATGACAGAGGTACTCAAGGAGTTTCCTGAACTGGAAGACCCTAAAACCGGTAAACCTTTAATGGATCGTACGGTACTTATTGCAAATACTTCTAATATGCCAGTAGCAGCCCGGGAAGCATGTGTATACACCGGTATAACCATTGCAGAGTATTTCAGGGATCAGGGATACGATGTGGCTTTAATGGCAGATTCAACCTCTCGATGGGCGGAAGCTATGCGGGAAATATCCGGACGTTTGGAAGAAATGCCTGGTGAAGAAGGTTACCCTGCATATCTAGCTTCCAGATTAGCTCAGTTCTATGAAAGGGCCGGCCGAGTGACTACTGTAGGTACTGAAGAAAAAGTTTCATCAGTATCTGTTGTTGGTGCGGTTTCACCTCCTGGAGGGGACTTATCTGAACCGGTAACTCAAAACACCCTGCGTATATGTAAGGTATTCTGGGCACTGGACGCTTCTCTTGCTGATAAACGTCACTTCCCTTCAATTGATTGGCTACAGAGTTACTCGCTTTATGTAGACAGTGTACAGGGATGGTGGGATAATGTTGATGCAGAATGGAGATCCAATAGGGATTTGGCCATGATTCTATTACAAAAAGAATCAGAACTTCAAGAAATTGTGCAACTCGTAGGGCCGGATGCACTTCCTGATAAAGAAAGGATAACTCTGGAAACCACCCGAATGATTCGGGAAGATTTCTTACAACAGAACGCATTCCACGAAGTTGATACCTACTGTTCTCCTGGCAAACAATACAAAATGCTCCAGACCATTATAATGTTCCAGGAGAAAGCAATTGATGCTCTAGAAAGAGGAGCTGCTTCAGAAGACATCATCAATCTCCAGGTAAAGGAAGATATTGGTAGGATGAAATTTGTACCTGAAGCCGAATTCGAGGCCAGGGTTAAAGAAATCCAGGAAAAAATTGTAAAACAATGCAGTGAGGTATAAAAATGAATGTTAATATAAAAACCCGAGAATACACCACTGTTACTGAAGTAGCTGGTCCTTTAATGATAGTGGAAGGTGTAGAAGGTGTTGCTTACAGTGAAATAGTGGAGATTGTAACTCCTTCTGGTGAAAATAGAAGGGGTCAGGTTCTGGAAGTTAAAGAGGATCTGGCAGTAATTCAGGTTTTCGAAGGGACAAGTGATTTGAATACAGCCACCACCAAGGTTAGATTCACTGGTGAAACAGCTAAGATTGGTGTTTCCCTGGATATGATGGGCCGTATATTCAATGGTACTGGAAAGCCTATTGATGGCGGACCAGAAATCATCCCTGAGAAGGAACTGGATATAAATGGTAGTCCTATGAATCCTTCTGCCCGGGAATTCCCTGCAGAATTCATTGAAACTGGTATTTCAACCATTGATGGTATGAATACTCTGGTAAGAGGACAGAAATTACCTATCTTTTCAGGATCAGGATTGCCTCACAATGAACTGGCAGCTCAAATTGCCCGGCAAGCAAAGGTACTGGCCCAGGAAACTGAATTTTCAGTAATATTTGCTGCTATGGGTATTACTCACGAAGAAGCCAACTACTTCATGCGGGACTTTGAACAAACCGGTGCACTGGAAAGAGTAACAGTATTCATGAACCTGGCAGATGACCCTGCCATCGAAAGGATTATTACCCCCCGTATGGCATTAACCACAGCGGAATATCTTGCTTTTGAGCATAATATGCACGTACTGGTTATATTAACTGATTTAACTAACTATTGTGAAGCTTTACGGGAAATTTCTGCAGCAAGAGAAGAAGTACCGGGAAGAAGAGGTTACCCGGGTTACATGTACACTGATTTATCCAGTATATATGAAAGAGCCGGAAGATTAGATGGTAAAGATGGTTCTATTACTCAGATGCCTATTCTGGTAATGCCTCAAGACGATATAACACACCCTATTCCTGACTTAACTGGTTATATTACCGAAGGACAGATAGTACTAAGCAGGGACCTGCACCGTAAAGGTATCTACCCTCCAGTAGATGTTCTACCTTCTTTATCCCGACTTATGAGTGGGGGTATTGGTGATGAAAGAACCAGAGAAGATCACAGTGGTGTTTCTGATCAGCTTTACTCTGCCTATGCAGAAGGTCGTGATTTAAGGGATCTTATGGCAGTAGTAGGGGAAGAAGCTCTTACGGAAAGGGATCAAAAATTCTTAAAATTTGCTGAAGAGTTCGAAAAACAATTCATAACTCAAAGTAGAGATGAAGATAGGTCTATACAGGAAACTCTTGATTTAGGTTGGGAACTTCTGAGTTTATTATCTGTTTCAGAACTTAAACGGGTGCGGGAAGACCACATACCAAAATACCTGCCTAACTATGAAAAAGAATAACATTTCCTATTTTCTTTTTAGAGGGATAAAATGGCACAGGAAATGATTGAAGGGATTAACCCCACCAGGATGGAGCTTTTAAAGCTTAAAGACAGGGAAAAACTTGCAGTAAAAGGTTACAGCCTGTTAAAAGAAAAGCGTAACGCTCTTATAATGGAGTTTTTCAATATACTGGAAAGGGTAAAAGGATCCCGAGAAAATGTTGAAGAAAAACTGAAGGAAGCTTTTGAAGACTTAACTACCGCTCAAATATTAATGGGTGATTTAGCAGTAAATAAAGCTGCCATGTCAGTTAAAGAGTCTATTGAATTGGATATCGACTCCCGTAGTATCATGGGGGTGGTGGTACCTGTACTGGATTCCACATCTTCTTCAAGGACAGTAGTTGAAAGAGGATACAGTTTTGTTGATACTTCAGTAAAACTGGACGAAGCTGCTAAAAAGTTTGAGGAGTCTCTGGCACTTATAATTGAACTGGGTGAGATTGAAAAGACAATTGTACTTTTAGCTGGTGAAATTGAATCTACCAAACGAAGGGTAAATGCTCTGGAACATATAATCATTCCCCGTCTGGAAAATACAGTCAAATACATTGAAATGAGGCTGGAAGAGATGGAAAGGGAAAACTTCGTTCGATTGAAGGTAATTAAAAAATCCATGGAGATGGAGTAATGGTCAGAATACTAACCAGACTGGGTGAAGTCAAAAAAGATATGGAACACTATCGTGATGAACTGGTAGATTTTAAGATAGGTATGATCTCTGGTAATTTGAGGGCCATAATTGCAGATGAAGATATGGAAATAAAATCAGGAGAAGTTAAGCCCATTAAAATCAAAAAAATTTCCCTACCTGGTAGCCATATTGTGTTCATGTGTGCTTATGCCGCCAATCAACTGGGGCACATCATTGCTGCAGGGGAGGAAATTCCTTTACCTGTAAGTATGGATCGAACACTTGACCATGCTACTTTTGTAGCTGCTGTGGATGGATCTATACAAAAAGAAGATTTATTGGGAGTGCTGATTCTTTTACCAGTGGAACTCACACGTTGAGTTCCTATTTTTTTTTATTTTACGAAATTTTTTATTAAATATACTCCTATTAATATCATTAAAATAATATAAAATGAATTCTTATTAAAAATACCAATTTAAAAATAATTATTTATTCAATTTATTTAAGTGGGGCTTTTTTCCATTTCTATTTCTACATTTCCCAGAATATTTTTCATGGAACTGTATACTTCCACCATCAAGTCTTCGATTTGCTCTATAAGATCCTCCACAGTGAATTTAATTTCTTCATAAGCTTCCAGCTTGCTGACTCTTTCAGATTCCAGATGACGCATGGCCCGGGCCCGCATTTGACTTGGAGAAGAACTTCTGCTGAAAAATTGTGTTAATCGGGAAGTTTCTTCATCCTCAAACTGAGAACGAATATTACATCTACGCTTCAAGTATTCTAATTCTATAGAGCGGATATCTTCAGAAACACCATTTTTCATTTCCAGCAATATCTCTCGCTTGTCCTTTAATTCTAAAAGTGTTTTGCGGGATTGTACCAGTGTGGACATCTCTATTTCAAAATCTACCACTTCGGCAATAATATTTTTATAATCTTCTAGATCCATCTAAATCCCTTAAAATATTATGAGTTTTTTATTTCTATAACTAAATTTATGAGGTTGTTATCAATTTGGCAGCTGGTTTGGATTTCAGGGTTTTCCCTTTCCATTTCCCTCAACTTATAAAATATATTGGTTAAAGAAGTATTATTAAAAAAACCATTTTCATTATCTGGTTTTGAGGATATTAAAGTTATGTTTATAGTATTGTTATTAATTGCCACGTTATAATTAATAGCATTAAGATATATCCCATCAGAAAGCCTTAAAAGCAATTTGATATATTTTATGGGGAGCTGGCTTTTACTAATAATTTCTTTAATTTTGTCATTTTCCCGGCACTGTTCCAGGTCTATTTCCACAAGGATCACCACTTTTACTATAGTGCCTAATGGCATATAAAAATAGTTAATAAGGATAGCCCCTAAAATCTTAAGCATGAATGAGGATGATAGATCCCATAGATTATTAAAAAAACAGATTTTAATTTTAAATCGACACCTGCCTAAAAGGAGAAAAACACTCCATTTATTATTGGCCGAAGACAAACCTCATGTTGTGGGATCAGATGGAACCCGGCACAGGTTTAAAAAAGATGAAATTAATTTATTAAATAAAATCTTAAATGAATCTGAGGCTAAAAAACTAAAACTACCCGTATATGTGGAAATACAGTCTGTGAATTCTGGGGCTAAAATTTCAGGCAGATTAGAAACAGAGATTGTATGTAAAATTTTAAATATTGAAGAATGCAGTGATCCTTTGTTCATATATAGGGATGATTTAAAAAATCTGAGGAAACTACTTCCCTCCACTACCCAGTACATCTTTTTACTAAAATAAATAATTTACAGACTTATTTTAAATAGGAAGGTGCAGTATAAAGTTATAATAAATTTCTAATGATATTTAAAAGTGGATAAATCTATCTAATCTTAAAAATAAATTTTAATTAATCATCTGGTGATAATATGAGCAAAGATCCTATAAAGGAATACTTAAAAGATCCTGACAGAAGGGCAAAGGCCTTTTTGGCTTTATCTGCAGCCATGGTTTTAACTACCATACTCATTGTGATTGGCACAATTGTCTTTATTTTACTGGCCCTGGGCATAATTTAATATTTAAATTCCTTCAATTTACTTTCAACATGGGAAGCAGTTCTATCAATTTTTTCCAGGCAATTAAACAGGTTTTCACTGGAGAAGATAAGAGTAACTACTGGTTGCCCTGGTTCTATAATGGTATTTTCTAGAGGTAGATCAAAAACTCCTTCGTATCTCAAATTTCCTACTAAAGATCTTTTTTTTGCAAATAAAATCTTTTTTATGGCATATTTTTTAGGAGAAGGAAGGGATAATAATTCACCTTCACATGCTCTGATATGTGCATCCATCATATTTATTCCTAAAACAGCTTCTGCACATTCAAAAGTTCCATGTAATCTTGGATTGACTTCAATGAGATAAATATCGTCCTTATCAATTACCATATCTACTCCATTAGAACCTGTGAGGTTCAATTCATCTACAACTGCCTGGGCTACTTTTTTAAAAACTGAATCCTCACCAGGATAAGGTGCAATATTGCCTCCATAAATGAAATCCGGCAATGCGGGATTTTCGTCAGCATACAATTGTTTACTACTAAGAATTGCCTGTGACTCATTACCGGTAGATAGTACCGATGTTGAAACGTTTTCTCCAGAAATAAATTCTTGTAATAGGAATTCAGATTCAGGGCACGATTCAAAATTATTATTTTTTAATTTTTCTATCCCGTATCCTCCAGAACCCTGCACTGGTTTTTTAATAAATTTTTTTTCTGGAAACTGAGCTGCAATTTCCTGTGCTTCAGCAATTTCTGATAAATGGTAGGTAGCAGGAAACTTGAATTTATTTTTCAATTTCTGGTATAGTTTATATTTGTTCTCCACATTTTCCACTTTTTTATTTCCAATTATTTTGGATGGAGGGAACTTTTCAGGCACAGCACCGGTATAGCTTATAATGTGGTCCACTTCATCTATATATGGTGATGATAATTCCATCAGCAGTGGGGGATCAAAGGATTCTTCAAATTTACCACAGGAATTATAAGGCTTTTGCTTCAAGATACAATTTTTATGATGCCATCCATTAAAATCCATGGTACAAAAGTAGCTGGTAGAATATATTTCGTATCCTAATTGATATGCAGAATGGGCCAGAGGTCGGGTGTTAACTCCCACAATAAGCAGCTTTTCCATTTTAGAACCTTTTGACTGATTATTTTGTTAAGAATAAGAACATTTTTAATTATATAATAATTTTAGATTATAATTTTGTGAAAATTAAAATAAGTAATAAGTCAAATTCATATTTTTTACAATAAAATAAAAATAGAGATAGTCCCGAGCGGAGTCGAACCGCCGTCGCCGGGTCCAAAGCCCAGCAGGATTACCACTACCCCACGGGACTATTCAGGTTTTTGGTATAAATTACCTGCTTAAATGAGGCAATCTAAACGTTTAACTGATATACTATTTAAAGTTATCGGCCAGTATTCTATTCTAGTCAGAACACATAATCAGGGGTTTTTATCCCCTACTTAAATGGCTTGAAACTTACCTGTTTAACTTCAAAATTCTTTTTTTACTTTTATTTGTTATATAAGGTTTTTAAATATAAAATAAGCAGAGAATAATGAAATCATCATGAAATGATTTCATCATAACTGGTTTACTTCAAATTTTTCATCAACCCACAGCCCAATTACCTCCAGGGATGGTACCAACATTTTCAAAACTCCCACTGATAGTAAAACTTGTTTTTTATGTAATTCTTCACTCACGGGATTACCAGCACAGTCATGATGACCAACCACAAAAACATGGCGGGAACCATGTTGATTGGTGGAAATATTCAACTTTTTTAAAAATCCAGTGTCATATTTCTCAAACGATAAAAGCCCCACCATACCAGGCTCAGTAATCATGTCCACGTATTCTACCGGATATTTATCTTTTATCCAGTTTATCACTGGAAGCTGGGTGCGTCCATCCATACAATTTAAACATGTGGCAAAATTATTTTCCATCCAGTTCACCCCCAATATCAGCTATTATTTCTTTAAGTGGAGGTAAGTCTTTAAACCATACCCGGCCGGTGATTTCATTGGTACAGGAACAATACAATTTTGAAATTAAATCTTTAATTTTGGGGGGTAAAGATTCGGGATTAAGTGCACATATATTTCTCCACTGAGCCCTATTTTTTTCTTTAGCTTCTTCAGTTGCTGCATGCCAGCTTGATCCCCGGTAGTGTATCCTGGTTATTTCTTTACTTACAGGCAAACCATTAAATGTAAAACGGCACTCATCAAGAGTACCCATAACATCCACCAAGATTAACTCTCTTTGAGAGTTATAACCAACTTCTATTTTACCATCCTCATTTATAATCCCTATTTTTGAGAATTCAGAGGTTATAACTTCATTAACTACGTTCAGGGCATCCTTTAATTCTTCTGTTTCTTCTGTATTAAGTCCTGAAATTGACCGGGCTTCATCCCATGTAATGTATCTATCAGTTACCTCCAGTTTGGTGGAAACATCCAGAACAGGTTTTTCGAGTTTTTCATCTGGTGAAGGTAGTTTATCAAGTCCTAAATCTTCTAACTCTATTTCTCCTCTATTTAACCTTCCAAATACACTACTTCCTTCGGGTATGTAGTTCCTGTATATCAATTCTAGAGGTATTAAAAAATTTCCTTTGAGGTTCTGATAAGCGGAGTAATCATAGCCTTCAGGGCCTAAGGGAGGTTCAAGCACATTCAGTAATTTAATTTCCATTACACTGGATGGGTTTTCCAGTTGGGATAATTTTTTTGCTTTTCCATCTTCTACCAGGCCCATGTAATGTGTTTTGTATCCCATGTCCTCTAATTTTTCAAAAAAGTAAGCTCCAAGTATAGCTATAGCTTCTCCTTTATGAGGTATGAGATCGGGCATTTCGCCCCAATCAAAAATAGAGTATCTATCTGAGAATTTAAATCTTCCAATTCCTTCTTGCTTGTCGTTTGGTTTTTTTAGTACTTTTAAGTCTTTTACACTACCCATGGTTTAACTCCTTAAATTTCAATGGTGAGTAGGGTGGTCTCACCTATTCTTAATGATTAATAATGATTAGTATTCATGTTCTTTTATACTTAACGACTTATTTAATAATAAAGCAGAATAATATTATTATCAAGAATATTCATGAAAATATAAATTCAAAGAACTTAAAAAAATTTATATTAGGTTATTTTACCAGAAATAAAGAATAAGCCACAGGAGTATAATTATGTATAAAAAAGATGAGAAAGATCTGGTGGAGAACCTGAATTCTAATAGGGAAGTTATTTCACAATTTGTAATTTCCAATAAAGAAATAAAAAGAGCAAAAACCGGAAAAAAATACCTTCAACTTACTTTATCTGACAAAACTGGTCAAATTGCAGGGAGGCTTTTTCCAGATAAAAATATAGATGAAATATCTGATTCTATTAAATCTGGCAGCATATACCGGGTTATGGGGAAAGTAAGCGAATTCCCACGAAATTCTGGAAACTTCAGTGCAATAATTAATAATTTCAAGGAACTTGAACCAGAAGAATATGATTTAAATGATTATATACAAACTTCCAGCAAGAATAAAGATTTGATGCTTCTGGAAATTTACAGTACCATTAAAAGTCTGGAAAATAAATCACTGAAGGAATTACTGAAGTCCTTTTTCTGTGATGAGGAATTCACATCCAAATTCAGTATCTATCCTTCGGCCCAGTACTATCATCACAATTTCAAGGGAGGCCTACTAGAACATACGGTGGGGGTTCTGGAAATCTGCAAAACTACCTGTCAGATTTTCCCGGAGCTTGACCCGGATCTTCTGTTTACCGGGGCCATCCTGCATGATATCGGTAAGATGGAAACTTATGATTATGACTTCCTGTCTATAAGTTACTCCCGTCGGGGAGATCTACTGGACCATTTATTCATAACAGCGGAAATGGTTAAAGAGAAAATTAATAAATTAGACATGGATGAAGAACTGGCAAACCAGGTTCTACATCTTATATTAAGCCACCATGGCGAGGTAAAAAATGGATGGGGATCTCCGGTAAATCCTAAAATTCCTGAAGCAGTGGCCCTTCACCATGCAGATAACCTGGATGCTAAAGTAAAGGGAATGTTGCAGCATAGATAGCTAATTTTAAGCTGCATCATTAAAAGAGGATATAATAACCCTAGGTTACCATTAAATCCAGTTTAATATCATGAATTTAAATGAATTAAAAAAACAGATTATACTTAAATGTCAGGAAATGAATATTTCCCTGGTTGGTTTTGCCCCGGTTGAAAGATGGGAAAAACAATCAAAAGATCTTCCTAATCAATTTGAGGAATGGATACCTGAAGAATTCTGGCCACAATCTATTTATCCCGAGTGCAAAACAGTGATAGTTATTGGACTATCATTACCTGTGCCTATTATAGACACCGCCCCTTCTATATACTACCATGAACTATATAAAACAGTCAATAACCTTCTGGATATAAGGGCTTATGAACTGGCAAAATTTATCACCGAAAAAGGATATCCCTCTATTTCTCTCCCTCGGGACGGGTATGGGGACATTGAAGTACTTTTAAAAAAACCTCTGGCATTTTTTTCCCACAAACACGCCGCATATCTGGCTGGCTTAGGTTCATTCGGTTTAAGTAATGTCCTGCTTACTCCTGAATACGGTCCACGGGTTAGATTCAATTCCATATTCACTTCTGCCCCTCTCGAACCATCTCCTTTAAACTCAAATGATTTATGTACCAGGTGCCTGGAATGTTTTAAACAATGTCCTGCAAATTCCATACCTCCTGAAAACTTGAAAAACGAATTTTTTCCAGATATAATTGATAAAAAATCATGTGCCCTTCGCAGCAAAAGCCTCAGAAAAGAGTACCGCTCTCCCTGTGGAATATGTATTAAAGTCTGTCCAGTGGGAACAGATAGAATTGATTTCAAAAGAGATTCAAATACCTGTATTGCAGAAGATAAATATAAAAAAGCCAGGGATCACATTCAACGTTATGGTAGTAAATTATAATACCAAAAAATCACCATAACTGGTGATTATTTTTAAACCTTTAATTTTAAGACTTAAAACTTTGTTTTGAACTCATTCATATATGGGCTCACCAGTATCAATATTCCAGCTTTGAACTCCCAGCACCTTTCCAGTATATGCATCCACTCTAACATTACCCACTATAGTTCCAGGGGCATGTTGTGCTTCGGCAATAGTTATCATAGGAACATAATATACTCCACTTTTTAATGAAGGATTACCTGCCCTCAAATTATTAAAATTAGAGCTAGAAGACATATAATTCGCTGCTATTGATTGGGCCTTTGAAGCGGATATCATATTTTTCTGACTTTCTTCAGTATTGGCGGTGTCTGGACTGTTGTTATTAGTGGTGTTATTGGTCTGGTTAATAGTGTTATTATTAAAAATAGGGTTTGAATCTTGAATTAATAAGTAAGCCACTAAAGATCCTAAAATCAGCACGATTAATACCAGCAATATTATTATATTTCGGGTATTCAACTTAAACCCTCCCTATATTATTATGTTTTAAGTAGTGGTTAAATATTAGTATATTCTAAAAAAGCGGTGCTAATATTTCAAAATTGCATTTAAAAAAATAATAGGGGACTTTTTTGTAATTTACTAATGTTCCAGATGATAAATTAAAAATCCCAGAGTAAATCCCAGTACGCTAAAGACTATAAAGGCTTTAAGGGAGGATTCAATAACTGACCATAGATTAAAACCATTTATAACTATGCCCCATACAAAAAATACTCCTCCACCCAGGGCTCCTAATAATATACCTATACTCAGAGCATAAAACAAACGGTTTTTCAAAAAAATCTTCTCCTTAAACATTATTATCTTTTTTCAAAAGCTTTTTTTACTTTTTGCAGTGTTTGAGGTATAGGGATCATCTGTGGGCATATATTATTACATTTACCACATGCTTCCATTTCTTTACATTGAGAAGCACGCTGGTTTTCTTTTAAAAGTCCATGGTAATGTGTTTTTATTCCATTGTCGTCATCAAACATTTTATAAGTGTTATAAATATTAAAATTTTTAGGAATGTCCACCCCTTCGGGACAGGGCATGCAGTAACCACAGGAAGTACAATCAATGACTATTTTTTCCCGGTAACTTCTCCTAACTTCTTTTATTATTTCATAATCATTTTTAGTCAATGAACTGGCCTGAGCTTTTGATGCCAGTTTCATATTTTCCTGTACCTGACTAAAACTGGACATTCCACTTAATACCACATTTGTTTCAGGATAATCCCAAACATATTGCAAAGCCCATTCCACCGGTTTTTTTGGTTCATCAGCCATTTCCCATATTTCCATAATATCTTCAGGAATATTACGAGTTAAACATCCTCCCCGCAGAGGTTCCATGATTATGGTACCTAATCCCTGGGAAGCGGCATATCTTAAACCTTCTCTGCCGGCCTGGTAATTTTCATCCATGAAATTAAATTGTATTTGACACACATCCCAGGAGTAAGAATCTAATATTTCTAAAAAAATGTCAAATTCATCATGAAATGAAAAACCGGTATAATTAATTTTACCCTCTGCTACAGCAGAGTCTAAAAAATCCAGTACATTAAATTTCATTAAATTTTTCCAGTAATCCTTATTCAGGGAATGGAGAAGATAAAAATCAATTTTATCAACTTTAAGGTTTTCCATCTGACGTTTTAAATAATAATCCATGTCTTCTGGCCTATTTATGAGCCAGGTGGGTAGTTTAGTGGATATATATACCTTTTTTTTCAGTTCAGGATATCTTTCAAAAAAATTTCCCAGAAATATTTCGCTCTGACCATCATGGTAAGGAAAAGCAGTGTCGATATAATTTAATCCATTTTCAATGGCAAATTTAAGCATTGATGATGATTTATCCTGATCAATAGCACCATTACCATCAAGAGGCAATCTCATTACTCCAAATCCTAATATCGATACATTTATTCCAGTAGAACCTAATTTTCTATAAAGCACTTATTCCACCTGGTATTTTTAGGGATCACTTTATTTAAAGATAAAACTAGCATTTTTTTAGTTCATATAAAAATTACGAAAATCAACGTAGTTTTTATTTAGAATAACCTTTATTTTTAATCCACTAATCTAACTTTTATTATTCGTCTAAATTTTAGATTAAACCTATTTATGTAGATTACAAAACTCAATCCATAAACAAAAACCGCATATTTCCTTTAGATTAGTTAAATCAAGCCTATTTGATAGTAATTTTATGATATGCTCATAAGTATTAATATCGTTTTCTTCAAGGCCCAGATAGTCAGGAGTTTTAAGATCCATTTTTTTAACTTTATCTTCAGCACAGGGGGATTGTTTACAGGTGTTTTCAATATTGTGGGGGCAGCAATAACAAATATCATCAGTACTACTAATCACTTTTAACATGGATTGGGGATTATTTTTTAGAAAATTAACTATTTTATCCATATTTTTAACAAATCCCGGACTATAACCTTTTCCCTGAAAGCCCTGGATGCAAAGCAAATGGTGAGCTCTGATATTTAATATATCAGAAAACTCTTCCAAATCTTTCTTCATGGAATTAAAATTCTTCTTTGGGAACAATTACTTTTGTAAAAGCAGATGCTCCCACAATTTTTATTAGATCACCTACAACAAAAGGTAACAATCCCATGGCCAGTAAATTCCATATTTCAGGGGTGGTTCCGGTGTTGGTGTACATCCAGGCAGCCAGTACCAGTAACCCGGGGACATAAATCAGGATGAAACTGGCAAATGTCATTAATCCCAGCATAGGTACGAAGTTTCGGGATTTAATATATTTATCTGCAAAATGCCCTAAAAATAAAGCGGCCAGTATGAATCCAATTAGATATCCTCCGGTGGCTCCCAGAATCGTTTCATATCCTCCAGTCATTCCTGCAAACCAGGGCACTCCTATAATCCCCAGAGCCACGTAAAAAAGCTGGCTTAACCCTCCCCAGTATTTTCCCAGCATGATTCCTGAAATCAAAACTGCGAAGGTCTGAGCAGTAATAGGTACTGGTGTCCAGGGCAATGGAATTACCAGTTGGGCCATAACTCCAGTTATACAGGCCATGAAAAATGCCATAACTGTTTTATTGGCCATAGTTTGGTGTGTTCTCCATTTAAAAAGATCGTAACGCTTTTTATAATAATTATTTAGAGTTATATTCATAAGCAACTCCTCCCTACTTATCAAATGGTATAAACAGAAACCTATCATATTCTACATATTTATTAAATCTTAAAAATTTGAAGAAATATTTAACTCCTTAATTAAATAGGTTAAATTGATATAAAAGAGTTTAGTTATAAACTGCTTTAAGTACGAAACTTAATACTAATAGTATTAATACACAAAATTTTTTTATCGAGGCCTTTGAAACATAATAATATAACTTAAATTTTAAAGAACCATCAATCGCCCATGATGATCAAAAATAGTTTAAGGTTACAACATATCTGATGTTTTAATTAAAATCCTTATTTGAATTAAATCCTTATCTTAAATTAATACATATTCTTAACTTTATCCACATAAAGATCGATTTTGAATTTTCGTCTTAATCCGTTATCATTCATATATCTAACTTTTCCAAAGATTTCCCTTTCTTTCCAGGCCCGGGCATGTTTACCAAAACACCAGGCTACACCGGTAAAACCATTGGGATCCCTACCATCAATCTCATATTTGTCATTGAGATATAAAGCCACATCATATGCTTTACGGGGATCATCAACCCACTCTAAAATCTTTTTACCCCAGTACATTCCTCATGTAACCATGCATCTTACCGGTGATAACCATTTCTTTTTGGGCTGCATTCCAGTATGGATCATGGGTAAGGGCATTCTCCAGCTCCTCCAGGGAATATTCATATTCACGGGGATCATTGCGATGTTCCAGGAGGGTTTTTTTAGCCCAGTCAGGCAAACAATCAAATTTATCATAATCTGGATTATAATAAACCATATTCATGCTTAGCTCTCGTCTAATAATCAATTCTTCCAGATATGCATCGCTTCCGGCGCCAGCTCTTTTAGAAACTTTCAATGCAAGATAGAGTGGTGAAATATGTCCAAAATGGAGATAGGGGCTCATATCAGATAAAAAATTTTCAGTGGGATTATTCCTCAAATCAGCAAAATGATTCAATTTATTTTTTAAAAATGATTCAAAAAGTGCAATACCATTAGAGGTACCACCGGTAAAAATAGAGGACGGAACTGATTTATCCACCTTAAGTTTTTTGAGTATAACGTCCGGATTACTTATATCCACCGAATCAAAATCAAAGTCCATCGAGCTTTTATAAACTTTCCTTTCTTTTAAGGGCACCATAAAAAATTTCAGTACCTTGTGGATTTTACGGCGCAGGGTACCAGCGGAATATTCCTCTTTAGGGAATGCAGTTTCCAGAGGTACCACTACATTACTTTCTATTTGAATTAGGGGAACTTCAATATTATTGGCCACTTCTTCCTGCCACTGACGTTGTATATTTAAATAACCCTGATCTGTAATGGCTAATGAGGCTCCTTCAGATATTTCCAGTGCTCCTTTCTCTGGAGATTTATTCCAGACCACCATCTGGATATTTCTTTCACGTAATGATTTTTGTGTGTCTTTTAATCCTTCCACTAAGAACTGGTAATGGCGGTGGTTGGTTTCAGGAAAATCAGGGGTTAATCCAAAAAAACATAAAAGAGGTAAATCCATTTGATGGGACTTTTCCAGGGCAAATTCCAGAGCATGATTGTAATGGCTTCGAGGAGAAGACTGCATCCAGTAAAGTATGTAATCTCCTTTAACTGCAGGTTTTTCATTTAAATGTTTAATTCTATCCTCTTGGATCAATTTAAACAACCCTAATATTCATATCTTTAACGATAAATGGTAGTAACTGGTATTAATTCTACAGGATATGGCTCAAAAAAGGTTTGATGCCTTAGATAATCATCTTCAAAGCGTATAATCCATGATTTTAGTAGGTTAAGACACACCAATAGGGGCATAACACCCTGGCGATATTTTTCAAGAGCATCTAAAAAGAAAGCTTTTTCTTCTGCATTTAATTGCTTGGAGAAGTGACCTAAAGCATGCATGAGAACATTAATATTGGAAGGGGCTTCAATTGGATTTCTTAATGCATCATAAATCATTTTTTCATATTCAGAATATAAAACTTCAGTTTCATTATCTTTTTTTTCTCCAATCATTCTTCCCATTTTTCGAACCAATTCCTGGTTGTAGGCCATTAAGAGGTATTTATTGTGACTTTGGAAATCAACTAAATCAGAAAATCTCTTATTTTTTTTTATTTCTCTAAATCGGGAGAGCGTATAAAGTTTAATAAGAAAATCTTCCCTCAATTTAAGATTTCTAAGTCTACCTTCGTCTTCTATGGCCAGTTCAGGGAACTTATTCAACACATCTCCTCCAAAAAATCCCTGTCCATCAGTACGTGGACGGCCTTCTACTTCGGGATATATTTTAATATTATTCATTCCGCAAGATGGGGAGCGATTTTTAAGAATAAAACCATCAAAATCAGCTAAGGGGCTTAAAAAATTTTCAGTAAATTCTTCCATATCCTCTGTAACATCTTTTCCAGTGGCGGGCTGGATTAAATGCAATTTTTTATTCTTTTCTATGATACGAATAGGTTTTCTGGGGACTCCCAATCCTATCTCCATTTCAGGACAAACAGTTTTAAATTCGACATAATCTCCCAACTGTTTAACAAAAGGACTACCAATAAGTGAACCATCGTATCTACAGTGATCATGTTCAATACATCGACTTAAAATAAGTTTAGGGTTGGGAAATTTTTCCATACTATCTCTCCAGAGTTTTTATATTTAGAGACTGTAAAGTTTATGGGTGTTGAGGGTTTGCGAAAAAAAATTTGAAAATTTTATTTTCTAGATCCTCTGACCCCATAATTCAAAATTAAAGAGGTTAAATATAAGTATTAAGTGAGAGTAGATATATTAACATGACT
>JAHRFX010000036.1 GCA_019084405.1 Methanobacterium sp. | reverse complement strand
GTGGCACAGTAGATTTTTTTAGTGATTGATTTTATGAGTCTTATTTTTTAGGATAAGGGTCTTCCGAAAAATTTATTAGAGTTGAATTTAAACATACCATTGTTAAAACCAAGGATATGTTGTCTTTTATAAGCTATAAAACTTCTGGAAGACCCTTATCCTAAAAAATAAGACTCATAAAATCAATCACTAAAAAAATCTACTGTGCCACTTTAACTTATGAAAGCTGAGAAAAAATCCATTTACAGGCCTCTTTTAAAATAGTGATAATTTTATACTGTATAATAATTAATTAATATAATAATTAAAAATAAATAAAATTATTATATACCTTTAAAGGGAGGATCGGATGTGGGGAAGTATTTAATCAACCGCTTTGGGATATCCATAATTGTAGGAGTTTTAATAAGCCTGCTTATAACACTAATTCTTAAATTTTTTATTGGAATTTATGCCCTGCTACTTTTACCCGTGCTTAGCAGTGCCTTATCCGTATTTTTTGCAAATGAAATTGAATATCCCGCGGGAATGATAATTGGATTAATTTCGGCATTAATCTCGCTGCTATGGATTAATCCTATTTTCATATTTTTAGGTCCTTTAGGAGGATTTTTAGGGGTTTTCTTAAATCGGTATTTACTTCAACAGGAAGTAGTATCCTGCCATGATTTAAGTAAAAAAAAGTCTATTGCCTATCCCCGCATTAATCCCGTTCTGGTATGGATAAATAATCCCTATCGTAATAAAACCGTGCCGGCTGTTGGTACTGCCTTATTAGCACTGTTTCTTATATGGGGTATATTTGCTGTACCTATGGATACACCCCAAACAGATGTTTCTGAAGAAAAAGTTGCCACCTCAAAAAATACTACCAACCAAATTTCAGAAGATGAAAAACTGGAAAATGAGGTAAAGCAGGGATTAACAGATTTTTTTAAAGACTTCAACACCTTGTTTAATTACGATGGAGTTAAAACGGGATATATAATTAATAGCATGAAAATAGATCGTTTGAACAAGGTATCAAATACTGAAGTTAATATAACGGTAAGTTTAACCTTCATTGACTCTAACCTTGATGAATTTGACTCTATATGGAGTGGTCCCTTTTATCTGGAAAATGGAAAATGGATGGATAAAGGTAATTTCGTCCAGATACACCTTTATAATGTGAATACGGGAGAAGACTTCATTTAAAGGTGGTGCTGGCCCATCCACTTAGCAGTTATTGGCCAGTATAACCGCATTCTTTTTCTTTTTACATAAATCCAGACACGTGCCACATTTAACACATTTTAATGTATCAATAATATGCACCTTATCTTTTTTTCCAGATATGGCACCTACCGGACAGGATTTAATACATCCCATACATCCATCACAAGTCTCAGAGTCTATAGTGTAAGTAATAAACTCCTTACAATCCCTAGCCGGACAAATTCCGTCTTCGATGTGGGATTGATATTCTTCCATGAAAAAGCGCATGGTGGTTAATATGGGATTAGGTGCTGATTGGCCCAGTCCACACAAAGACCCCAGTTTAACTGCTTCTGCTAATTCAGGTAGTACATCCAGATCTTTTTTCTTTCCTTTGTCCACTGTTATGACGGTTAAAATATCCAGCATCTGTTTAGTCCCCAGCCGGCAGGGTACGCATTTTCCGCAGGATTCTTTTTGAATGAATTCCAAAAAGTAGCGGGCCACTTCCACCATGCAGGTACTGTGGTCCATGACCACCAGGCCACCAGAACCCATCATGGCCCCTACTTCTAATAGAGAACTGTAATCAATAGGGGTGTCCAGGAGCTGAACAGGAACACATCCCCCGGAAGGACCTCCTATTTGAACTGATTTAAATTCCCCCTCATCCAGTATACCTCCACCTATATCAAATATGACTTCTCTTAAGGTGGTTCCCAGTGGTACTTCTATCAGGCCTGTTTTTTTAACCTGGCCCACCAGGGAAAAGGTCTTGGTTCCTTTACTTTCTTTGGTTCCCATCTGGGAGTATTTTTCAGCACCCTGCTGCATAACCTGGGTGACACTGGCCATGGTTTCCACGTTATTTATTACAGTAGGTTTTCCAAAAAGTCCTTCTGTTGTGGGAAATGGAGGTCTAGTACGAGGAGTTCCTCTTTCACCTTCTATTGATGCTAAAAGAGCAGTTTCTTCACCACAAACAAACGCCCCGGCACCCTCTTTAATCAAGATCTCCAGATTAAATCCAGACCCCATGATATTTTTTCCCAAAAATCCTCTCTCCTTCATCTCCTTAATTGCAGTCTTAAGTCTTTCTAGAGCTAGAGGATATTCTGCCCGACAGTATAGGTATGCTTTCTTCGCCCTGATGGTTTTAGCAGCTATGAGAATACCTTCCAGTACCGAGTGGGGATCACTCTCTAAGAGTGAACGATTCACGATTGCTCCTGGTTCACCTTCATCTGCATTGCAAACCAGATAATTGGTTTTTTTACCAGAATCAAGACAAAACTGCCATTTCATCCAGGTAGGAAAACCTGCTCCTCCTCTTCCCCTCAGGCCTGATTTTTTTATTTCCTCAATAATTTCAGATGATTCCATTTTTAATGCCCGCATGAAACCAGAATACCCTCCCTGGGCCAGGTAGTGTCCAATATTAGTGGGGTCAATGAATCCGCAGTTTCGTAGTCTCCTTTCCTGCATTTTCATGGATTTTTGTTCAAATAGAGGAATTATTCCTTCGATTTCCCCCCCCCAGCTCCCTAAGGCATAATCTGGAAGGGGTGTATCCTGCATTATATGAGATCTGGTAATTTTACGGGCCACTTTTTTAGTGACATTACCATAGATTACAGAAGGCTCCTGTGGCTTTAAAACCATTACAATTGGTTCAGCATAACAAACCAATACAACCCACATCTATAATTTCACATTCAAAGTCAGATAATTCTGACCTTATAATATCCTTTGCAGTTTGAGCCCCTGCAGAATTTCCACATGTTGCAGAACCCACTAATACTGCTGTTTTATCAGAAAATAATAGAGTGTAGTCCTTTTTTTCCTGTTGGACCATTTCTTCAAACTTCATAATTGACCCCATTTATGCTCATGATAATCTATTTTGATGATTCTGGAGGTTTATATCCCTTGAATAGTTTCTTAATATTTCTTAAGGATAATTTAGACTTTATTTCGTCGTTTACCATGGCTGCAGGTGCTAAAGCGCAGCATCCTAAACAACCCACCGATTCCAAAGAATATTCCTCATCAGGAGTTGTTTCACCTTCTTTTATATTTAAATGTCTTTCCATGTCTTCTATTATCTGTTGGGCACCAGTTACATGGCAGGCTGTTCCTGTGCATACGGATATGTGTTTTTTTCCTTTGGGTGTGAATCTGAACTGAGTATAAAATGTGGCCACACCATATATTTCACTTTCAGGTGCATTTGTGAAATGAGATACCTCTTTCATGAGTTCTTCTGATAAATAACCATATTCTGATTGTATTTCTTGTAGTAAAGGAACCAGATCAGATTTTTCCCCAGCATATCTGGATAAAATTTTATTCAAGACTTGCATATAACTTCCCCAATACTTAGCATTGATTATTGATACTTAATATCAAATTTCATGATTTTAGCAATAATATATTCACAAAGTAATCTTTGTCCTGTGAATATTATAAAAATAGTATTTAAAAAGGATTTAAGTCCGTAGGATTGATTTTTTAATAAAATTTATTATAGTCTTCCAGTATATAAATTAATGTATAAATTTAAATTGATTTTTATAAGAGAAAGAGTGGGAAAAAATGACAAAAAAAATATCCAGACCATCATGTGAGTATGCGATCCAGATATCCTGAATACAGTTCAATTTTATCAGATTTAGGTAAAGTTGTAAGGGAATCCGGACCCATTGATCATAAACATTCGCATCTAATTCAGCTATCTGCTTCTGCAGCAATAAAGTCTGAAGGGGCAGTTCACAGCCATGTAAAAAGAGCTATTAATGCCGGGGCAACTCCTGAAGAAATTTATCATGCTATTATGCTGGTAACCAGTATTATCGGATTCCCCAGTGTAGCAGCAGCCATATCATGGGCTGATGATATATTAATGGATAAATAGTTTTTTAATTGTGAATCACTTTCTTTTTAATTATTAAGTTAAGGTATATACCTGATAATGGTGTTATCATGTCCCCTATGTATGAAAAAGTATCTGCCCTGGCAGTCCGTGAAAGCAGTAAATCAGTACAGGAAAAAATCGTCAAAGACGCGGAAATAGAACTTATTGTAAATAAAACCTTAACTCGTAAATTTTCAATTAGTCCGGACTCTTTAAAAGAATTTGCAATGGGATATCTTTTAGGGGAAGGTCTTATTCGTTCATTAGAAAATGTTAAAGATATTTCAATTGAGGAAAACACCATAAAGGTCCAGGTAGATATGGAAGACTTTGACCTAGTCCAGGAACTGGTGGTTGGTTCTGATTGTTTTGGAGGATGGCGCCAGAAAATAGAATTTGTAGATAAAGTTGAATCTGAATTTACTGTAGATAAAAAAACGCTTCTTAAATCTTTTATAAAGTTAAAAGATAATGCATTCACCTGGCAGGAAACGGGAGGGGCTCATGTAGCCGCCTTGATTTATAAAGATAAATTTTTATCCCGGGAGGATGTTAGTCGCCATGTTGCGGTGGACAAAGTTATAGGGGCTGGTTTGCTGGAAAAGGTGAACTTTGAAAACAGTTACATTGCCTACAGTGGTAGGATGCCTGCAGATATGCTTATAAAAATTGCCCGGGTGGGAATACCCATCATTGCTTCCAATGCGGCTCCCACCACTTCCGGTTATGCCGTGGCTAATGAAGCAGGAATAACCATGGTTGGTTTTGTTAGAGGTGAAAGATTCAATATTTATACCCATCCCCGACGTATAGTAGTGGATTGATTTTAATTCTTTTTGTTAAAAAATAGTTTTTAATTTGTTTAATAGGAGGGGAGTGATTAAAAAAAGGCAATGGGCAATTATGAAGTTTGAAGAAATGGTCCAATAAGAAAATAGATTACTCCAGCACATTATGTTTCTCTTTCAGGTCGTCCTCTGTTTTATCCATTTTATGCATGAGCTCTGCAATCAAACCATCCAGAAATATAAGGGAAGTTATCTCAAAAAGGGTCCCTATAGGTGCCAGGGACTGATGTCGACCATTAATCTGTCTTTTAATATAATTCTGCTCCGAGTCTATTTTGGTCCTTCCTTTAATAGTTATCAGGTGGTCAGAAAGTTCTCCCAGGAGAGATTCAGGGTAAGAAGTTATGGCAATAATCTTAGCCTCTCTCTTTTTTGCTATTCGGGCTGTACTGAGTATGGTACTGGTTTGTCCAGATCCACTTATAGCTAAGAGAGTATCCTCCTTATTTATAGCAGGAGTGATGGTTTCACCTACCACATATACACTGATCCCCAGATGCATCAAACGCATGGCAAATGCTTTGGCCACCAGGCCGGATCTCCCCATACCCATAACAAAGACATTTTCTGAAGAAGTGAGTACCTCCATTACCTTTTCTATATTATCTTTTTCCAGTGATTGAGAAGCTTGATTAGCATTTTCCAGGATTTCTTCAATGGCGTCATTAATTATCATATCTTTCACCAACTTGATTTAAATAATAAACAGGGTGTCTGATCTAGTGTGAAAATTCACCTGTTATCTGACTTTAATTTCACACACAAACAATTATTTAGATTTCCCTGATAAAAGTACAATTGAATATTCATCATATATTAAAAAGAGGCCTTAAGAATCGGAATATTT
>JAHRFX010000086.1 GCA_019084405.1 Methanobacterium sp. | reverse complement strand
TTTTCTATAAAAAATCATATTGCTTTTTATCTTAAAATTTCAGGATGATAATGGGGTGAAAAAGGTGGTTTCCTCCCTGGAAATTGAAAATTTGATTCAAAAAAGAAATATGATTTTTTATAGAAAATTTACCCCACACTCTTTATCTTTTATTTTATTTATTATAAGTTAATGTTTTTTATATATAATATAGTAATATTTATTAATTTATGCAGTATATTAATAAAGTATGAAAGGTTGGGGCCCTATCCAGAATATTTTAAAGGTATCCGGAAGTTGCATCTGCCACCGCATACCAGAGAGGACCTTCAGGGTAAATAATTATTATTTTCCCGTCTGCTCCCGTTGCACCGGGATTTATCTGGGAGCAATAATTTACTTTATCTATGTATATTTTTACTATGTGGATTATAATCTCTGGCTAATTATTTTAGCCATTTTAATGATTATCCCCACGTTCCTGGATGGTTTAACCCAGTATTTTAATCTCCGGATAAGTAATAATTATTTAAGGTTTACTTCTGGAATTATAGCCGGTTTAGGACTGGCCATTCTGGTTAAATATTTTAAATGGATCTTATTTTTATATTTTGGTTCATGATGTGGGTAAAAATAGAATATAGGAATTAATTAAGCATGAAATTCGAGGATATTACATGAAAAATTGTGCCCATTGTGGTAGTAAAACCAGTTACGGTCCCGGTAGTGTGATGGATTACTGGGGTTATTATAAGAACCGGTTGTATTTTCCACCAGCACAAAGGCATTAGTATTTACTAATATGCCTTATTATTTACCGATTATCCCATGTGAGATTACTTATGTAAATTAAAAGTGGAGGTGTTATTATGTCCCGGAAGTGTGGTCAATGTGGTAGTGACAGTCCCCATGGGTCCCAGTTTTGCATGAACTGCGGAACCCCCTTAATAAAAAAGCAGGTACGTGAAAATACTCCAGCCGGAGGCTGGTGGAGTTCTCAAAATAATGGAGTAAAAGCCTTAACCCTGGTAGGTGCTTGTTGTGTAGGGATGATAGTTCTGGTAGGGATTATTGGTCTTTTATCTCCAGATGCAAGTACCAGTAGTTATCCAGGTAGCAGTTACAGTTCTTACGATTTTAGCAGTGATTACTCCTCCAGTGGCAGTGACGATACCTTAAGGAATTTCTACTATGACCAGCAAAGTGGTATTTCCACCGCCAATGCAGATTGTCCCTATTGTGGAGGCACCCTGGATATTGTAACTGATGGTAGTTCTACGGTGATGGTCTGCCAGGACTGTGATGCCTATTATTATAATTAGGTCTTCTTCGAAATAAATAAAATTCAGGATTAAAAACTAAATTTATGGGGAATGAATTCTAAAAAAAAGTGATAATATGCCTGATTGTGAAAAATGTGATTTCTGTGATAAACCAGCTGTAGGTAAATGTATTGTTTGTGGAAGATGCTACTGCCAGGATCACTTAGGGGGAGATGGATACTGTGTGGATGACTTTTTTGGTTCAGGTCTATTCTAATAAAAGTTTTCCAACAAATCTACTTTCTATTATTTTTTTTATGGTAAATAGATTTTAAAAAAATAAAGACAGTTCCCCCAGGAAAGGGATTCAAATTCTTTAAACCCCTTCTGCTGGTAGCGGGGGCAGTTTATTCCTATAATACCAGAATATGAGAGCAAGAATCACATACATGAGTGCCACAAACCATCCAAACTCACCCAGCATCATCTCTCCTGCATCGGTGCTCTCCGTGAGAGCCGGATAGAATTGCTGGATGAAGTAGTTCCAGAATCCATGGAAAAGCACCGCCCCCCATACACTTCCTGATATGATACGTAGCCAGGCCAGGATTAAACCCACCCCCATCACCGAGGGAATAAAAACAGCCAGGGAGAATAGTAGGGATCCGGTCCCATGATATGATCCAAAGATGATGAGGGGTAAATGCCAGAGAGTCCATACAGCAGCAGATAATAGGGCAAGTTGGGTGAATGTCTGGAATCGGACCAGTTCCAGTACTAAAAATCCACGCCACCCAAACTCTTCTCCAGCTGCCAGAAATGAGTTAAAAAGGATTCCCAGTAACAAGGCCGGTATAAAACTAATAGTAAGGACACTTGCTGCTTTCTGGGGGTTAAAAGGTGCTATACTGGTTATCCATGCTGATCCAAACATGAATAATCCGACTGTAATCGGGAGCAGGATGCCCACTAAAAGCCAGATGGGTTTTCCCAGGCCAACTCCGAATCCCTTCAAATTATGCTGGTAGTATAAACGGGTGATAACAGCAGCAAGGGCCGGACACCACATAGAACCAACAGTATAGAGAAGTAGAAGGGTGGTATTATCTGCAACTAAAGGTGTCCGGGATGTAAGGTACCAGAAAATGGAGGATAATAGAAAGGTCAACACTACAAAGGTTATTACGGTCTTTTTAGGATTAGTAGCCGGAGTTGATAGTTCATCCCTCGTAATATTACCTTTTCCAGTTAAAAAATATTTCATCAATCCTCTTTTTATATTCCCTTCTTTTTTCCTTTCACCTGCTGTATCACTTTTTTACAACCCCATAAATTTTAGAGAATAATTTTCTTTCTTTCCTATGAATAAGATCTATTCCATTATTTACAGATTAATTATTAATTGATATCCTTAATGGCTCTGTCAAAAACTTGGGGGTTAAATGTCAAAAAGTTTTTTCTGGGTTTGAATTTCTATTTTAATGTTTATTCGCGACATTACTCCTATTTTAATCTTCATTAGCCTCTTAACACTTTTAGGAAAGGTTTTTTGAAAGATATTTTCTATTTTTTGAGGAAATTTTATAAGCCTAATCAAACAAAGCATTAATTGGAACATGTATTTTTTTGTTTTGTCATAGAAAATATCTTTCAAAAAACCTTTCCTAAAAGTGTCAAGAAGCTAATGAAGATTAAAAAGGGTGCAATGTCACGAATAAACATCAGAAAAGAAATTCAGTATCAGAAAAAAGTTTTTGACATTTAACCCCCAAGTTTTTGACAGAGCCCCTAATTATCCATACCCAAACTATATATGTGATTACATAGTGAAATAAGAAGTAGAAGTGAACTGAAATAGAATTTAATATATCAGTTCCAGTAGCTATTTTTGTAGGTTAATTGATTCATGTATTATATGAAAATCAATTGCTACAAAGTAGTAAGGGGAAAAGGCCTTTAATCGTTTGGTCGTTTTTAAATTATAAGTGAGATTATTAAGAGTAAATAGTTTAAAAATTAGATTTTTAACTTTTTTTAATCTTAAAGGATTTAAAAACATTTTTAGTTACCTGATTTAATGCAGAGGATTATTAATGAATTCAATAATATTATTATAAAATTCATTTTAAATAAAAAATGGAATTTTTATAATTAATTATCATAAAATCTTTTATTTACCTTGCTGCTGATTAATAGCTATTTAAACGTATTAAAACTTTAAAGAACTAATTTAAACATTAAAAATTCTAAAATAGTATAATTTACTATTATTTATCAGGAATAAAGATAATTCAGGAGATAATTATATGAGTACAGAAATAATAGCCATCGGAGGATATGAAGAGGTAGGAAAAAACATGTCCGCAGTGAAGGTGGGAAAGGATATTGTAATATTTGATATGGGAATCCATCTGGACCGACTTCATATTCACGAAGATACCTATATAGAGAAAATGCACAGTCTGGATTTAATTGAAAGAGGGGTTATCCCTGATGACACTCTTATGAAAGACGTGGATGGTAAGGTAAAAGCCATTGTATTTACCCATGGCCACCTGGATCACATCGGAGCAGTAGCCAAATTGGCCCATAGATATGACGCCCCTTTAATAGCCACCCCTTACACCATGGCTCTAATAGAAAGAACCATTAAAGGAGAGCGAAAATTCAAATTTGATAACCCCCTCCAGGTATTGAATTCTGGTGAGAAATGTCAGATTTCTCCAGAAATAACCCTGGAATTCGTGCACACCACCCACAGTATACCTCAGACCGTCACACCGGTCCTGCATACTTCAGAAGGAGTTATAGTTTATTCTAATGACTTTAAGTTTGACAACCATCAGACCATTTCACCACCCCCAAACTACCAGCGGTTCAGGGAACTGGGAGAAAAAGGCGTCTTAGCAGCAGTGATTGATGCTACTCGTGCTGCAGAACCCGACCAGGTTAAAACCCATTCTGAGAAAATAGCCCGGATAGTTTTAGAGGACATTATGGAACAGCCCTTAAAAGAAGACGATGGAATAATAATCACCACATTCGCATCTCATATTGAAAGGGTTCAGGCTATCTGTAATATAGCCTCTAAAAGTAACAGACAGCTCCTGCTTTTGGGAAGATCCATGGAGAGATACTGCAGCCTGGCAGAAAACATGGGATTACTTAAAATACCAGAAAATGCCAGTGTTTATGGTAGTCCCAAGGCCATTAACCGGGCTCTGGCCAGAGCTAATGAAAAAAGATCGGATTTCGTTCTGGTAACCACTGGACACCAGGGCGAACCAGATGCACTCTTACCTCGAATTGCTAATGATAAAACTCTTTTTGAAGTACAAAAAGGAGATAATATTATCATATCTGCACCAATAATCCCCAATCCTCTCAACAAAGCCAACCGTAACCTGATGGAGCGCAGATTGAAAGGCAAGGGTGCCCGTATATTCACCAATGCCCACGTTTCAGGGCATGCGGGAAGAGAAGACCACCGGGATTTCTTAAGAATGCTGCAACCCCAGCACCTGATACCTGCTCATGGAAACCTGGAAATGTTGACTGCTTATGCTGAACTGGCAGAAGAAGAAGGTTACCGTTTAGGTCATAACATTCATCTATTGCGTAATGGACAGGCCCAGGTTTTCAATAAAGAAAAACAATAGATAGAAAAAATTTATCAGGAATCATAAGATTTAATATTTTTTTAATCTTTCATTCCTCTTCTTTTTTTATAATAAAATCCCTAGTTATGGTGATAAATATTAAGGAGTCATACGCTTAAAAATTGATTAAAGTGTTTTTTTAAGTCTTTTTTATCATTTAAAAGAATTTATTACGATTTTAATATTTAAAGAGTATTACAGGTTATTGATTATGAATCTTTCTAAATTAAAAAATTTGAATCTAAAAACAGAAGTTTTATCTGGCCTTACAGTGGCCCTGGCCCTGGTACCGGAGGCAGTTGCTTTTTCCATAATTGCTAAATTAAGTCCATTAGTGGGCCTTTATTCTGCTTTTATAATTGGTTTATTTACTTCTACTCTGGGAGGGCGCCCAGGGATGATATCTGGTGCTACAGGAGCCATCGCTGTAGTTATTGTTGCTCTGGTTACTCGCCACGGGGTGGAATATTTGTTTGCTGCTGTTATTTTAATGGGGATTATTCAGATGGCTATAGGTTTTTTGAAGCTGGGAAAATTTATAAGGCTGGTTCCCCAGGCGGTTATGTTTGGGTTTTTAAATGGTCTGGCCATAGTAATTTTCACTTCCCAGTTTTCCCAATTTCAAATGCCGGATGGTAGCTGGTTAACCGGAACTGCACTGGGAATAATGGTGGGACTGGTGATATTAACCATGGCCATCATACATTTTTTACCCCGTATATCCCGGGCCATTCCCTCATCTTTAGCAGCAATCGGTATTGTTTCAGCAATTGCCATAGGATTTAATTTTTCCACCAAGACGGTAGGAGATATAGCATCCATATCAGGAGGACTTCCAATGTTTCATTTGCCCCTGGTTCCTATTAATATGGAAACTCTGGCCATAATATTACCGTATTCTCTTATTATGGCCCTGGTAGGTCTGATTGAAAGTCTTTTAACCTTGAATGTGATAGACGAAATGACAGAGACCCGTGGAAAGGGAAATAAAGAAAGTATAGCTCAGGGTGTGGCCAATACCGTATGTGGGTTCTTTGGAGGTATGGGGGGTTGTGCCATGATTGGACAGAGTATCATTAATGTTAATTCTGGTGGTAGAAACAGGGTTTCTGGTATGGTGGCGGCGGTGGGATTACTTTTAATTATTCTTTTTGGTGCTTCACTGGTGGAAAAAATTCCTATGGCGGCACTGGTAGGCCTTATGTTCATGGTGGCCATAGGTACCTTTGAATGGGCGTCAGTTAGAATATTTAAAAAGGTACCTCGAACTGATGTGATGGTAATGATAGTTGTGGCGGCAGTTACTGTGATTTTCCATAACCTGGCGGTGGCGGTTATCATAGGTGTTATTATCTCGGCTCTGGCCTTTGCATGGGAAAGTGCTAAAAAAATCCACACCACAACCATTACTGATGAAAATAATGTAAAACATTATCATATAGAGGGCCCACTATTTTTTGGATCGGTAACAGCATTCAAAGAATTATTCGATTATTCAAATGATCCCGATGAGGTAATAATTGATTTTACTGATTCCACGGTACGGGATCACTCGGCTATTGAGGCCCTGAATTCCATGACCAGAAGATATGATAAACTGGGAAAAAAGGTTCATCTTAAACATTTAAGTGAAGATTGCAGATTACTGCTGGATAATGCAGATGAAATAATTGAAGTAAATCATTGGGAGGACCCTCATTATAAAATAGCAGATAATTTGCTGGATTAGATTTAAAAACTGATTTATATCTTTTTTAGGTTATAGTTTAAAATTCCAAATATCAAAAAAAGAAAAAATAGGGTTTATGGTTTTATCTGAGTTTGCTGTAGGCTACTCCTCCGATGAGGGATAGTATTCCTAGTGCGGCTACGGCTAGTGGTGTTCCGGTTTCTTGCATGGGTACGGTTGCTGCTGATGGTTCAACAGGGCATTCTATACCATAGAATGTG
>JAHRFX010000035.1 GCA_019084405.1 Methanobacterium sp. | reverse complement strand
GGGTTAGGGGAGTGCTTTTAGCTTGGTCCAGGTTGGTAGTGGTGGTGGCCAGCATGTGCAGGAAATCAGGCATGCTCACCTGTTTTTTGTTGATGGTTACGTAGTTGGGCAGTACTCTATTGTTTTGTATGAAGTTTCCTACCCGGGTTGCAGCGTCCTCCATTTGTGCCACAGAATAAGAATTACCAGCAGGAGTCAATTCGTTAGTATTAGATGTAGTTTGCATTTCAACATTAACAGTATCAGTTATATTTTCTGAACCATTATCTACTACTGCATAAATACCATTTAAACTCACTATTGATATTAAACTAAATAATAAGATTGTTAATATTAATTTTCTTCTAATTATACCTCCTCCCGTCCTAATAAAATATGGACAAAAATATTTAATATCATATATTCACTCTTCAATGATATATAAATACTTTGATTCCAATAGCTAAAATTTCCTATTAAAACACTCTTTTTTTCAATTAAAGCCCTCTAATTAACTTTACATTTAACAAAAAACCAATACCTGTTATCTAATTCTTTTTTAAATAAAAAAGCTAATTTAAACCTTATTTCTAAAATTTATCCTCCAATAAAAGTATTTAATCTCTCATTTAATATCATAAATATCTACTAATATGGATTTGATAATTCTAAACTAAAAAAAAACCTTTTAAATATATTTTAATAAGAAATAAGCATATATTAGTAATTATTTTATTAATTGAAATTAAAAAGACCTTTTTCTGTTGGTGACATTCCATTTTATAAAAGTAATAGAAATCTTTTTTAATCATTATCATCTGATGTTATGCTGTTCTTATTAATCACTAAAATCTATTTTCAGATATTTTTCTTTAGGAATTAACCCGGTCTCCTACTTAGAACTACGAGGTGAATTTTTTGCATAAGAATAATGAAAGAGTTGAAAAATTATTAAATCAAGCATATAATTGCAAATCATCTGATCTAAAATCACTGCTACTTAAAATAGAATCTGAACTGGAAAAAGATCAAAAAAATCAAACTATTTTAAGGGCAAAAACTGTTATTACCAGTCGAATTGCTCTAAATAACAAATAAATTAATTATATTACTACTAATGATTTTTAATCTTTATTTACTTTTTTTTGGATTGAACTGAACCTTCAATTTGGCCTCATAATTAATGAACTATAACTAATCATTAAAAACACTTTTAAAGATAAAGAAAAAGGGAAAAATAATTATTTTCATGGATAAAAAAAAAGAAACAATATTACCTGAGTATCAGGGATAAGGGGTTTGTGGATTTTTCCCTGATTTTGAAAAATTAAATACTCTGGGGCCGGATCTGGTAAAACCATTAATAAAATAGATTTGAGGGGATCTGGAAATAAAAAGAAAAATGGGAATTTATAATAAAATTTCCGGAATGAGTTTAGATAATATCTGAAATTCCTCCTATTAAATCAGCCCCATATTTTACTAAATCATAACCCTAAAAGGCACTGTGGTATTTCTTTTTGGTATTTAACTCTCTGTCTGGCGGGAGCAACAACTCCCTGATATCCTTCCATGGTGGTTTGAATATCATAATAGAGCAATTTATCTAATCTATTTTTTATTTCATCCAGGTAGTACTTCACCATCTCCAGAGATCTTTCAGAGGATATGTCATTTTCTTCCAATCCTTCTCCAATAACACCCTCTAAACATTCTAAATTAAAGCTTAAATCTTCGTAAAATTTTTTAAATTCTTCGTAAGAGAACATAATTAGCTTTTCACCTTCCAGGAAAACTCCCAGGTTATAAAAAACTGTTTCATCTTTACCTAGTTCTATTATACTGAGTTTCATATCCATCCCTCCTGCAACTAAACTATATACTAAAGTGTTATTGTGGATTGAGTAGGAGAGCAGATGAAAAATAATTTAATAATCAAGATATTAATGGTATAATTTATGTATCAATAAAGACCATAATATATTATCAAGAGGTGAATTATAATGGAAGAAAAGGAGATTCAGGACTTTGTGGATAACTTTAAAGGGATGACCTGGGATGATCTGGAAGATGTTCTGGCAGTCATGAGTAGGGAAGATATGGTTTTGGCTATACATAAACTCAAAAAAAGATTTGGTTGATTTTAAAGTCTTAAATTTTGACCATTATTTCATTTTTTCTAAGAAAACCAGGAATGGCAGGATGGTTATACTGGACCACTATAAAATTTGATTCAGGTTCAATGCCTTTCTGGGAAAGCCAGTTAACCAACTCATTAATTTTTTCACTGGCCAGTTGGGACTTCACCCAGCCTGAAAACTGCAAAACAGCCATCTTCTGATTTTTATATTCCTTAAAATTTATCCTTTTATCCTAGGGCTCGGGAAGTGTGCTCAGGGCATATTTAGATGGCATGGTAAATGATATACGATGCACATTGCCACGGGTTTTCTCTTCAGCTACCGGGGTGATCATGGCTATTTTTTTTGGCTTTATTTTCTCCTGTATCACCGGTGTAGTCATAGCTATACTTTCTGATGATTCTAAGGTTTCTTCAGAAACAGGTACCGTCATAGCAATATCTGATTTTTTTTTATTGGCCCCAAATATATAACTGGCCAGTATGGAAAAACCCTTTCCCAGTGCATTATCAAAATCCGCCTCTATGTCTACCTGGGCCAGAATATAACCAGGATATAATCTGATTTCAAACTTTCCTTCTTTCTCCTCAACTTGATATGCAGGGCTTTCAGTCATGGTCATACCTCTATGTATTATAGTATGGTGGGGAAGGATTAAATAATTTTTATGAATCATACTATATCTTGATGGGGGGTTTTCAAATTTTAACAGTTTACTATCTTCATTAAAAAAATTAGCCCAATAATTTAGAAGAGCGGCCTTTTCAGGATTTAATTAAAAGTAAAAAATCCATAAAACCACAAAATATTAATATTAATTAAACTATGAATACCTAACGGGGGTGAATTATATAATTGGATAATGATTTGAGAAGGGAGTTAATTGAAAGTCCCCAATTACCTTTAAGGGTTTAAGAAAACTAAATAATTGGGGCAGGGGTTTTACACCTTATACAGGGGCTTTTACTGGTAGGTCTGGGTTTATGGTTGGAGTGGAGTAGAGAAATTTACACATTTTATATAAATTTTGAAGTTGTTTCATTAGTTCCACCTAGTTTTGAGGTACTACCGGATCCCCAGGTAATTTTTACAGTGGAAAATCTAGGGGTGATTCTGGCATCTTTCCTATTGATTTCAGCAGTGGCACACTTTGTAATTGCTTTTGTTAGAAACAAGAATTACAATGAAAATCTGAAAAAAGGAATGAATCCCTACCGCTGGTATGAATATGCGTTTTCCAGCTCGATAATGATAGTTTTAATTGCTCAATTTTTAGGGATTTGGGATTTATGGTCTCTGGTGATGATATTTGTATTAAATGCCACCATGATAATGTTTGGTTATCTCATGGAGAAAATAAATCAGTATCCTAAAAAAACAGACTGGTCTCCTTATTTATTAGGGTGTATTTCTGGTTTCACCCCATGGATTGTTATGGCTGCTTACTTTATAGCTGCCCTGGGATCTGGAGAAACAGAGCCACCTACTTTTGTGTATCTGATCCTGCTTATCTACTTTATCATGTTCAACACTTTTTCCATAAACATGATACTGCAGTATAAGGGAATCAACAAGTGGAAGGACTATCTCTATGGTGAGAGGGTATACATTATACTCAGCTTAATTGCAAAAACTGCCCTGGCCTGGCTGGTATTCATTAGAATATTTGCTTCATTTTAAAAACCCCTCATTTTTATTTTTTTATAATATCCAGCTAAACTAATTAAATAGAATCATTGCAGTGGATTTAAAAATCAATTGCACCTTATAAATCCAGTTTTATTCATATCATTAATAAAAACTTAAATTAAATACTCATTTTAAAAGAATTATTCAATTAAAGAATTTATCTACCAAAAATTTAAATTGTACTCCAATTAAATGTTTTAATATGAAAATGGAAGAATTAATGAAAAAGTGTCCAAAATGCGGTTGCAAGGACAAAAAAATCCTGAGAAAAATTCAGGATGAACATCGTGCTCATGCCACTATGAAGGGTATTGTATGTGAAGAGTGCGGTTATGAATTCCAATCAGAGGAAAAAGAGGATTAATTTTAATTCTAATTATTATTAAATGATACCGGGTTCAAGTGGGAATTATGTAGCTAGGGAGGCGTTAGGATTATAAAAGTTAAGTGGAAATAATAAGATCTTCTTTAGAGCGCATAATTCATTAAATATTCATCAATTGGGGGAAAATATGAAAAAACTACTTTGGTGGCTGATTGCCGGCTCTGGTGGAGGACCTAATAGAGGCAGGATAATTATGGAATTATATAAACGTCCTAATAATGCTCATCAGCTTTCAGAAAAATTAAATTTAAATTATAAAACAGTAAGACACCACCTGAAAGTTTTAGAAGAAAATAAAATAGTTACTACTGAAGGTAAAAAATATGGGGAGCTATATTTTCTATCAGACCGGATGATGGAAAATTATGACGATTTTAATGCAATTTGGAATGAAATAGATATAAAAGAGAGAGGGTAACCATGGCACTAATGGGATCAGAACATTATTATATATTAAATGCAGTGGCACTGGGTATTGGGATTTTGAATATTTCACTGGTACTGGCTTTAGTTTATGTTTACAAGAATACCTATAGCGAAGTAAGATCAGAATTTACTTTAGGATTACTGGTCTTCGCATTTCTTTTACTTCTCCAGAATTTTATATCAACCGCTTTTCTGGCTATTCAACTATTTGCCCCTGAAAATATACAAATTCAAGAGTTTTATCATCCTAGAATGCCTTTGAGTTTTATTAACATTGTGCAACTAATTGCCTTATCCATTCTATTTAAAATAACCAGAAAATGATTAAGGTTCGTATTCATCAATCTAAAATAATCCCTTTCTTTAATTTCTATGATATTTAAAATAATCCAGAAATAGTCAAAGAAATTGAAAGTTTTAGCAGATTTTTGTATAATTTGTGCCTAATTTGGGCAGAATCTGGGAATAATTACTTTTAAGATATTCTAAATAGTATGAATTGGAATTTATTTAACTCACAATTAAAAATCTTAATTTAAAATTATGAAGAGCCCCTTATTGTTCCATCACCTCCATGTAGGAAAAAATAATCCGGGCTTCTTCATAATTTAAATTAATGTGAAAAAATTTGTTAAATAATTTACAGTAACCACTTAACTGGTTATAGAGGGCCCTTTAGTGATTGGAATAATATTTTCCACCTAACATCATTCCTAAAAAAATCACTTAATAACGGAGGGTCCTCAACTTTAACCTTTTCTTATTTTAAATTAAATACTAACTATAGAAAAAAGTGCCAGGACACTAATCTTAAATGATTAATTAGATTTTTTACTTAACTAATATTTATAGTATTATTTTTAATGGTTTTAATAAAAACCATATATTTTTATCAGCACTTATAATTATAAATTTAATCCTGGCGATAAGATATTTTATAAAAAAATTCAAGGTTCATAT
>JAHRFX010000053.1 GCA_019084405.1 Methanobacterium sp. | reverse complement strand
TTTTAGGCGGGGAGGCCAAAGGTTAGATTTTTAGTGGAGGGGATTCCTTATTAAAATACCTTTACAATAATCAAGCGATTAAAGACTTAGTAGTATGGCTCATGATAAGTTGTGATCTTTATATGTAGTATATCTTTCAAATTCTTTGAATTTGATGCCCCCAAACATTTCATGTTTGAGGGTTTCATGTGGTTTGTTATTCCTCTGTTGGTTCTTAGTTGTTTTTTTTTCGGTGTGTTTTAAGGCTGGTGGAGTAGTAGTTTTCCAGGAGGTTGTTGGTGGCGGGTGTGCCTTCCATATAACAAATCCTTATTACTATAGAAACTCGTAATTTGTATTTTTTAATTTTTCAAATAGATATAAAGAGAATATTTCATTATGATTACTATGGATCCGGAAATCTGAAAAGTATAAAAAATGGCTTTACCAAAATCGGAGTGAAAACCAGGGTAACCAATGATTTAACTGACTTGAGGAAAGCCGAGGCATTGGTTCTACCAGGAGTAGGTGCATTTGGACACACCATGGATAACCTGCGGAAGTATGGGAACACCATTCATGAGCATGTAGATAATGAAAAGCCATTTTTAGGGATTTGCATGGGTTTACAGGTCTTGTTTAGCCGGAACCAGGAAAGTGAAGACGTTAAGGCATTGAACATATTTGAAGGAGCAGTTAAAAAATTCCCAGATTCCCTGATTGATGAAGGGTTTAAAATACCCCACATGGGATGGAATAACTTACAGATCAAACGTCCATACCCAATTTTAAAGGATATTAAAGACGATTACATGTATTTTGTCCACTCTTATTATGTATTACCTTCTGATGAAAGTATAATCGCCGCTACAGTTGATTACGGTGTGGAGGTTCCTGCTGTAATCTGTAAAGACCAGATATTCACCACACAATTCCACCCAGAAAAGAGCGGTCCGGTGGGACTTAAAATCCTGGAAAATTTCGTGGAACTAATCTAAATAATAAAAATTTAAATATAAGTATTACAAAAATATAAACTTGCCCATAAAAAAACATGTCAAGAGGGGTTTAACTGTGGATATAGAAGGATTTGTAAGGAAATCTATAAAAGACGAAAACACCATCAAAAAAAGTTTAACAGAGAAGATACTGGAATACAAAAACATCACCCCCCAAAAAGCAGAAGAAATGGCCCAAGCAGTTATAGACGAAGTGAAATACACCTTAAAAATTGAAGAAAGTGAAGACACTGCCTTAAAAAACCTGATTAACTATCCCCATGCCCAGGTGAAAATGGGTGAGATTGGAGTGGGATCCCGGGGTGAAGGAGATTTCTTCGTTCATCAAAAAACTGCTGATATCGTGGCCAGCACCAACAGCAGCGCGTTGATCACACCATCAGCCCAGGACGACGGCGGTGTAGTTAAAACCAGCGTAGGATCTGGAGAAATCTACATAACCACTGCAGTGGATGGTATACACTCCCGACTAAGTGAATACCCATTTTTAAGCGGTTTCCACATTGCCAGAGCTTCCCTTCGTGATGTTTGTGTTATGGGCGCCCATCCAGTTACAATAATAAGCGATCTGCACCTGCTGATGACGGCGATGTGGGCAAACTCTTCGACTTCACCGCAGGCGTATGCGCAGTATCCGAACTTCTAAACTTGCCTCTGGTGGCTGGCAGCACCCTGAGAGTGGGTGGAGAGATGGTTTTAGGAGATAGGCTGGTCAGCGCCGTTGGTGCCGTTGGAGTATCTCCCTATCCACCAACAGCACGTAAAAGAGCTGAAGAAGGAGACATTATATTATTAACCGAGGGCTCAGGAGGAGGTACCATAACAACCACAGCCCTCTATCATGGTCTGTTTGATGTGGTGTGGGAGACCATGGACATAAACTTCATAAAAGCCTCAGAAGCCATCTTCAATTCAAGGCTGATTAACGACGTACATGCCATGACCAACGTGACCAATGGAGGGTTAAGGGGTGATGCCCATGAAATATCACGTACCACTGGACTGGGACTTAAATTCTATGAGGATAAAATCCGGGAACTTATAAATCCCACCGTTTTGAAGATGTTGGAAGGGCTGAACATTGACCCCCTGGGTGTGTCAGTCGATTCCCTGATGATAATAACCCCAGAAGATAAGGCGGATAAGATCAAAAAGGCAATTTCTGATGTGGGTGTACGTATAGACCAAATTGGTGAAGTGGATGATAAAGGAAAATCCCGCCTGGTTAAAGATGGTGAAGAAAACGAGCTTGTATCGCTCTTTAGAGAGGCTGCCTACACTAAGATCAAAAAAATCGTGGGTGACACCCAGCCAGATGACTTCCAGTCAATGAAGGAAAAAACCGAACGAACAGCCCGGGAAGCTATTAAAAAGAAAGATGATATCGTTAAAATGATAAGGGAAAGGTAACATCCTTAAGTATTGAAGGTGGAATATGGATAATAAAGGATTTATTTTTACTCTAGATGCGGTTTTAGCTCTTATTCCTGTTTTTATAATACTTATGACCCTTAGTGGTGTGTATCATGGGAGTTTAATCCTTCCTGCCCAGCAGATACATCTAAGTCATCAGGCATAGGATGCTCTGGATGCCATGTCCCAATATCATGTCTCTGAAAACACCTTAATTGAAGAAATGGTAATGGCTTTAGAGGGGAATAACAATGATGCAACCGGAGTTGATGCAGGTGATCTTGCCCGTGCATTTCTGGATAACAATCTGAAGGGAATGAATTATAAATTAGTTGAATTAAACCAGCTGGATGGAGCAACCATAATTTCAAAGGGAGATATGGATAATGCTCCGAATGTGGCTGTCGGCTCGAAAAACTATGGAGACTACTGTTTCAAGTTGTATGTATGGGATTTAAGGTGAAGATTATTAGTCTCTTTTTGAAAAAAAACTTGAACTTTCTACAAAAATTAAATAGTAACCCATTTTATTCCAGTAAGTCTTAAATAAAAGCGTTGTAAAAAAAACTTTTTCTTGATATCATAGGAGTTTATACATGTCGGGCTGGAATAATTACAAAACAAAAATAAGGCTGGCAAATATTATTTCAACCCCCAGTAATGCCCCTTTAGTTGCTATCGTCATATTCCTCGGGTTAAACTATTATTTTCTAAGGGGTGCTGAGTTTATAACAGTCTCTCTGATTTGTATGTTCTTTGCTGTGGTTATACCAAGCATCATAGCCTTTGCATGGATAAAAAATAGAAATCTGGAAATTGATATACCCAATAAGGAGGATAGGTTATATCCTTTATCATGGATTCTCTTATCCTACTTATTAGGGGTTATTGTTCTATTTATTATTTCTGCCCCTCCTGTAATCACTGTTCTCATGTTCTGTTACTTCTCTAACACTTTAGTGGTTCTGTTTATCAGTTTATTCTGGAAGATCAGCATCCACTCAGTTGGCGTGGCAGGTCCAGTAGTATTTCTTATATATGTATTTGGCTATCCTGGTCTGATTTTCTTGCTTCTGGTACCCCTGGTGATGTGGAGCAGACTGTTTCTGAAAAGACACACCGTCAGTCAGGTTATAGCTGGAGCTTCCCTGGGATTTGCCCTTACAACGGCCCAGATATATTTCTTTCTGGGATTTTAGTTGAAATTTAATGAAATCCAAAATAATTTCAACTTTTAGTCACATAAAGATAAAGTGATGAAAAGATCGTCTGATATTGATTCTGTTAAAGAAATAATGCTGGACTTCGCATCCATCACTGGACTCGACCCACCTTCACATAATCCTAAACGTTATCTCTGGACCGATGCGTTTGCGGTATGTAACTACCTGGAACTTTACAAACAGACCAAAGATGAGAGCTTCTTAAACCTGGCACTGAAACTGGTGGACAGGGTACATCATATTCTGGGCCGTTACCGGGAAAATGACCCCAGAGATGGTTGGATTAGCGGTTTAAATGATGAATATGGCGAGATGCATCCCACTAAAAGTGGGCTCAGGATCGGTAAAGAGTTAAATGAACGTCTGCCCAGTGAAACCTTTGATGAACGTCTGGAATGGGATCGTGACGGCCAGTATTATCATTATCTGACCAAATGGATGCACACTTTAAGTAGGGTAAGTGGAGTTACTGGAGACCCTGTTTATGCCAGATGGGCTGTGGAGCTTGCCCAGGCAGCTCACGCAGGATTCACCTATTCCACCCCCAGAGGGAAGAGGATGTATTGGAAGATGAGTATTGACCTTAAACGTCCCCAGGTGCCTTCCATGGGCCAGCATGATCCTCTGGATGGATACATAACCTATAATGAACTACAGGCTTCGGTTAGGGATTTTGATCCCTCTTTACCTGATTTAGCACCTGAAATCGATGATATGGCCAAAATCTGTAAAGGCATTAATTTCGTTACAGACGACTCACTGGGAATAGGTGGCATTCTATCTGACGCGCTACGAGTCGCACAATTGATGATTAAATCCACTGATTCTTTAAACTTAGAAACACTCCTGCAGAACTTGCTGAACTCTGCCCTGGTCGGTTTAGAGTCCTATGCTCAAAATAATCCCTCAGAGTTTCCTGCAATATACCGTCTGGCTTTCCGGGAGATGGGACTCTCCATTGGAATTAAAGGGGTAGATTATTTATATTCGATGATTGAATCGAATAAAGACAAATTTAAGTATCATAATTTTCTATATAAACGTGTTGAAGCCCTAAAGGAGCATATACCCCTGGCAGATTCTCTGGAAAGTTTCTGGCTGAAGGATGAAAATAGAAAATCAACTACCTGGATGGAACATCGGGAAATTAATATGGTGATGCTGGCGGCTAGTCTGGCGCCGTGCGGGTTTTTAAGGATTTAGAAAAAATTAATTCTCCTCCCTTTTTTAGCTATTATTTTATATTAGTAAATTAATTATCTATCAACAAACATTATTCTAAAGGTGTAAATTTTGCCAGTTAATTTAAAAGAACAGAAAAGGGAACAAAGACGTAAATACATACTTGATGTAGCTGAAAAGCTGTTCTTTATCTATGGTTATGATGATGTTTCCATGAACGATATTTCCCACGAAATTGGCTTAAATAAAACCGTGATCTATAGGTTTTTTAAAAATAAAGAAGCATTATATTTTGCTGTTGTTCTGCGTGGAGTCCTTATTTTCAGTGAAATGCTTAAATCTAAAGTCCATCAAGGAAAAACAGGGATTGGAAAGCTTCAAAATGCGGGAAGAGCTTATTTTGAATTTTATAAAAAATACCCGGAATATCATGACGCCTATCTTTATTCGAAATCAAAGAGATTCAGTCCTAAAAATATCGAAGCTTCCAGTGAAATAAATTCACACTTCGATGATATCATGAAGACAATCTGTGATGTTATCCAGGAGGGAATTCAGGATGGAACCATGCGAAAAAACCTGAATCCACTGGAAGTAGCTGTTTTTGTAGCGGTGACTGCAGAAAGAATTGTCGAACTGAGTCCTGAAACCGTGAATCTTCTAGAAAAGCAGGGAATAAACCATGAAAAATTCATCGACGACGCAATGGATCTCTGGAGACATATGGTCATGAATCCGCTGAAGGAATAATAAAAAAGAATCTAACTTTACGGAGTAATATAATGACTGAGAAAAATAGAAAGCCTCTAAAAGCTCAAAATGCAAAAGTTATTCGCTCTTTGCGGTATTATTGCACCCATTTTATTCACACTTTTGGTGATTGTTGAGAGTCTTTTAAGACCGGATTATAGTCAGATTTTCAATGATATCAGTGACCTAGGGCTTGGTCCTTACTCAATAATTCAAAATATCAATTTCATTATCTTTGGTTTATTATCCATAGGTTTTGCTCTCGGTCTTGGGGCCAATTTACCCAAACGCTCAGGAAAGACAGCGAAATGGCTGGTTATTGTGTTTGGTTTGATGACAATATTTGCAGGAGTGACCTTGTTTTTCAGCGGACCAGGCATTGTTTATGCTAAAGACATAGAATCACATGGTTTAGTAAGTGCTATCGCATTTTTAGTGATAATAGCCGCGCAATTTCTAACTTGGCAAGCTCTAAGAGGAAGTAACGATGCTTTATGGGGGCGCTACCGAATATACTCGCTTATCAGTGGCCTATTGTCAATCATGACATTAATATTCCTCTTCTATACCCAATTCTCCTCGTTTCACGGGGCATCCGAACGATTGTTCATCTCTGTGTGGATGATCTGGATTGAGTTGACAGGATTAAAACTCTATTCCTTAATCAAATGAAGATTTCAAATGTTTTTATTAATTTTTTTTTAAAAGAAACCGATAAATATAAATATTATGAAAACCAGTGGTTACAATAAGAATTTATTTCATGAAGGAATTTAACGGGTGAAAGAATAAGTTTCAGGTGATACCATGTTAATCAGAGAATTCTGTATGTACTGTGGAGAATGTGCAGGTGTATGCCCCCGTAATCTGATAGAAGTAGGGGAGAGCACCTTAAAATTCGGTCAAAAAGATTGTAAAAACTGTCAGATCTGCATTCAGGTTTGTCCTGTAAGTGCATTGGAAGTGGAGGAGCGAACATGATAATTGAAACTGACGTGCTGGTTATTGGAGCTGGTCCAGCTGGTTCAACTGCCGCCAAGCATGCTGCCATAGGGGGTGCTGAGGTTCTTCTGGTCGATAAAAAATCAGAGATCGGAACACCCAAAAGATGCGCTGAAGGAGTCTCCAAAAATGGTCTAAAGAAACTGGGTATCAAACCCAAAAATCGTTGGATAGCCGCAGAGATGGACAGGGTTCGTCTGGTATCACCCAGTGGAATTGATGTCTGGCTCGACCAGGAAAATGTCCGGCTGCCTGAAACTGGATACAATCTGGAGAGAAAAGTATTTGATAAACACATGGCCATGGACGCCGCCCGGGCGGGCAGTCAAATCATGGTTAAAACTCTGGCTAAAGAACTTACCTTAAAAGACCATCATGTGCTGGTGAAAGCTGAGAGTATGGGTAACACCACCAAAATTAAGTCAAAAATAGTTATTGGTGCAGATGGACCGGAATCAAGGGTTGGAAGATGGGCTGGTCTCAAAAGCACAACGAAACCTAAAAATATGGAATCAGGAGCCCAATTTGAAATGGTCGGAGTAGAACTGGAAGATATCAGGGCAACCGAGTTTTACTTCGGCAGTGTAGCTCCCGGTGGATATGCCTGGATATTTCCCAAGGGAGACGACATCGCCAATGTGGGCTTGGGTGTGATCAACACCATAACCCCTAAAAATGCTTACCAACACTTACTGGACTTTGTAAGAGAATGTAAAGCCACACAAAACGCCGTCGCAGTTGAGTTCAATGTAGGGGGTGTTCCGGTGGGTGGTCCTCTGAATAAATTCGTTACAGATAATGTGATGCTGGTAGGAGATGCAGCGGGTCAACTTAACCCCTTAACCGGCGGCGGGATAATAAGCGGTATGCAGGCCGGTCTTATCGCTGGAGAAGTAGCAGCAAATGCAATCACAGAAGGAAACTATTCCCGAGAAAATCTTAAAAAATATGAAACTCTCTGGCTCGAAGAGAATGAACTTACCTTCCAGAAATACTTGAAGGCCAAGGAATACCTTCAAAGCCTATCCGATGAAGAGTTGGACTCCATAGCCAGGGCATTCAAGGGAAGTGATTTTGAACGTATCGGTCCCATGGAGCTTTTGAAGAAATTGGTGAAAGTGTCCCCGAAAGCCATGGTTAAGCTGGGTAAATTATTTTAAACTTTAATAATCAAATAGTATTTTACAATAAAATCTTTATTCCATAATAATTAAAGAACTATTTAATCTGCCCTGATAGTGTAGTGGATATCACGTAGGATTGCGGATCCTATTACCCTGGTTCAAGTCCCGGTCAGGGCATCTTATTTTATTTATAACCCAGGATAATAATTAAATAGTCATTCACATTCCAATTGACAATCTATTCTTAATTTTTCATTTATATTTTGATTATTTTTTGTACTAGGGTTTTTAATGTTATTAATCAACCACGGCACAGTAGATTTTAGTGATTGATTTTATGAGTCTTATTTTTTAGGATAAGGGTCTTCCAGAAGTTTTATAGCTTATAAAAGACAAAATTTCCTAAAAAATAAGACTCATAAAATCAATCACTAAAATCTACTGTGGCGAGGTTGATTAATAACATTACAAACCCTAGT
>JAHRFX010000067.1 GCA_019084405.1 Methanobacterium sp. | reverse complement strand
TTTAAATACGCCGTCTGTTTTTTTAAGTACATTGGCCTTGTGCACCGCGGTTACTTTTTTGCGCCCGGTTTTCTGGGCATAATCAAAGGCAAATTTAGATATCCTCTCAGAAGCCCTGCGAGTGATAACCCTCTTGGCCACCGCACCCTCCGGAGTATACTCCTCCAAACCGATGTACATTCCTTCGGTATTTTCCCGTACAATTACAAAGTCCAGGTCATCAAATATACTTTTGGTACCAGGATAAGATTTTACAGGCCTTAAATTAACATATAAATCCAGTTCTTGCCGCATTTTAACAATCACATCTGCAGCTGATTCTCCTGCAGCTCCAAAAAGACACGCCTGCGAATTTTTAACGATATCGAGAGTTTCCTGAGGTAGAGCTATGCCACTAATTTCCTCATATTCATCTCCTGCATCAGCATAGACATAATCAAATTCCAGATTTAAAGCTTCCATTACATGGAGGGTAGCCTCCATTACTTCTTTTCCAATTCCATCTCCAGGTATAACTGATATTTTATACATATAAACTCACCTTTTAAATCAAGTAATACTAAACTTTAGTCCATTTTTTCTTTAACATAAGGGATTAATCCACCTTTTTCCAGAATTTCAATCATGAACTCCGGCAACTTCTGGAAGGGATATTCTTCTTTAGAATTTATTTTTCGAATAACACCTTTTTTCATATCAATTTCTACTTCGTCTCCATTTTCCAGATGTTGGGATATTCCTGGAGCCTCCAGGAGGGGTAGCCCCACATTTATAGAGTTCCTGTAGAAAATCCGGGCAAATGATTCGGCGATGACGGCAGATATCCCTGCCCCGATAAGGGCCAGAGGGGCGTGTTCCCGGGAGGAACCACATCCAAAGTTCCTACCTCCTAATATAACATCTCCTTCCTTAACTTTTTTATTAAATTCTGGATCCAAACCTTCCATTACATGCTCGGCCAGTTCTTTAGGGTCTCTCATAACCAGGTAGCGCCCTGGAATTATGATGTCTGTATCAATGTCATCTCCAAACTTCCATACTTTCCCTTTCATATTAACACCTTTCTTATTTTAAATATTCTCCTAATCCAAACAGTTAATTACCGGGGATCAGTTATTTTACCAGTTATTGCTGAAGCAGCAGCTACTGCTGCAGATGAAAGGTATACTTCTGCATCTGCACTTCCCTGACGCCCTTTGAAATTCCGGTTAGAGGTTGATAAGCTTACTTCACCAGGACCTAGCAGTCCAATATGGCCCCCTAAGCATGGCCCACAACAGGGGTTACATACCAGGGCTCCTGAATCTACAAAAATGTTCATCAATCCTTCGTCAAGTGCCTTACGGTATATATCCCTGGAAGCAGGGATTACCAGCATTCTTACACCACTATTCACTTTTTTACCCTTCAGGATTTTAGCAGCATCACGAAGATCACTTATCCTTCCATTGGTGCAGGATCCCAGGAAAACCTGATCAATTTCTATTCCCTGCACTTCACTTACTCCCTTAACATTATCTACATTGTGGGGGCAGGCTATTTGAGGTTCCAGTTCATCCACATCAATATACATGTTCTCCAGGGAGGGGGCATCTAAATCTGTTTTCATAATTTCATAAGATTTGGAGGAGTGGTTTTGAACATATTGCAGTGTTTTTTGGTCAGGTTCCACCAGACCTGTTTTTCCTCCCATTTCAATGGCCATATTACACATTACCATACGGTCCGATACAGACATGTTGGTCACGGTTTCTCCTGCAAATTCACATGCTTTGTAGGTGGCTCCATCTGCTCCAACTTTCCCTATGATGTCCAGTACTACATCCTTGGCATATACATGTGGCCTTAGACTTCCTTCAATTTTAAAGCGAATTGTTTCAGGTACTTTAAACCATAGCTGGCCAGTGGAAAATACCATGGCCATATCAGTAGATCCAATTCCTGTTGAAAATGCACCTAGAGCACCATGGGTACAGGTATGGGAGTCTGTTCCCACTACCAATTCTCCAGGTACTATATGGCCTTTTTCAGGTAATATCTGGTGGCAAACTCCTTCATTTACATCGTAAAAATTATTTATATTCTGATTTTTTACAAATTCCCTCATGATGAGATGATTATTAGCAGCATCTATTGAATCTGCAGGGACTTGGTGATCAAAAATTACCACTATTTTTTCAGGATCCCATACCTTCGGGGTTCCAATTTTTTCAAAAGACTCTACTGAAAGAGGTCCAGTTAAATCATGAGTCATGGCAACGTCAATATTTGCCATTACAATTTCTCCCGATTCAGTTTCTTTTTTACCGGCCGCTCTGGCCAGTATTTTTTCTGCCATGGTCATGGTCATGCATAATCCTCCTATTATACTCTAACTATAATTTTTATTTTCAAATTATATCCCATTTAAATCATAAAAATCGCAAATGGAAATTCTAAGGACTAAAAACTTATCTGCAGTGAAATTACTTCCAGCTTTAATCAATTGCATCGGAATTAAAATCCCGAGCTCAAACCAGCAAATAATCCCTGAGTTATTCTGGATTTTAAACTTAAAAATCCACATAAAAGGCACTAAATATATTATTTTAAAAAAGTTTCTTTATTTATATTTATAACTATGTTCATGTTATAAATAAGTTATCATGGTGCATGATTTAAGGCTTTTAAATGTTACTGCAACCATCTAATGGACACGATTCCAGATTATATTGTCACCTCATACAATTTATCATAAACTCCATTTCAATAATAATATTTATATACTTAGTAATACTTATTTTTAATTACAAGTGGTAGCAGGTATGATTTATTACTTGTCAAAAGCTCACCAAGTTTATAAATAATATAGGTGAGTCATATCATTATAGTGAGGGAATACAAATGAATAAGGAAATACAGCAGGAATACCTTAAAATCAAGGATAAAATCTCCCAAGAGGAATTCCTTAAGCGAATGGAAGGAATGAAAAAAGAATATGAAGATGTAAGCTTCATGAATGATATTGATATGGCCCGTATGATAGTGGCTGAATTCATTAAAGAAAAAAATGAACCCCTTGCAGATAAAAAAGATCATAAAATGGATAAAATAGCCAAGATGGAAATAGGTGCCGATAATCTGAAACTCATGGGAAGGGTAATGCAGATTTCAAATCCTAAAAAATTTACCACCCGCAAAGGAAAAGAGGGTAAAGTAGCCAACCTGGTAGTTTCTGATGAAACAGGAGAAGCCAGGATAGTTTTCTGGACAGAAAACATCAAACTACTAAAAAAAATTAAAGAAGGGGATGTAATCCACATCGATGGGGTAAGTGTAAAGGAAGGGTATAAGGGAAGAATAGAAATCCATCTGCAACCCAGATCAACCATTGAAGTAATTGATGACGATAATTCTAATTTACCTGCTTACCATGAAGAAATAACTCCCATCAACTCTATTGAAGAAGACCAGGAAGTAAATCTTATAGTCCGAATAGTGCGCATTTCCAGAATCAGGACCTTTGATAGGGATGGAAATGAGGGTAAAGTGGCTTCTCTTGAACTTCAGGATGAAACCGGACAAATTACCTACACTCTCTGGAACCGGGACACGGATCTGATAAAAGACCTGGATCTCCAGGAAAACGACGCAGTGAAAATTTTAGGGGCACAAAGCCGAAGCAGAGATGGTGACATATCTCTCAGTCATTCATGGGTGGGCCGAATTATAAAAGGAGATTATGATGTCCCTGAAATTGAAGAAAAAATGTTTAAAATCGGGGATGCTCACGAAAAAAAGGACATCAGTGTAATTGGATTGGTAACCAAGGTACAGGATCCCATTACTTTTGAAAGATCAGATGGATCTGCAGGATCCGTAAAATCCATTGAAATTGCAGATGATACGGGAAAGATAAGGGTTACTCTATGGAACGATGATACCTCTTTAAATATCAATAAGGGTGATATTCTAAAAATCATGGGGGGAAATGTGGAATTTGATGAATATGCCGCAGAAGGATACCGCATAAACACTAACTGGAATAGCAGAATAGTCATAAACCCTGAATCTGATAAAAAACTGGTGGAATTACTTAACGAATACAAAAAACATTTGGAACCAGTTAAAATAGGCAACATTGTTGATATCCAGGAGGAAGGGGAAGAAATAGATATTGTGGGGCGTATAGTAAGTGTAAATGAACCCCGAGAATTCCAGAGAGAAGACGGAACCACGGGATTGGTCCGTTCAGCAGATATTGCTGATGAGACCGGGGTGGTTCGAATATCATTCTGGGATGATAAAGCCCATACCGGCCTTAAAATAGGTGAAGCAATTCGAATAGAAAATGCTAGAACTAAATTAGGCCTATACAGTGTGGACTTAAGTATAGGTAAAACTTCAAGGGTACTGGAACCTCAAAAAGATGATTTAAAGGAACTACCTTCCTTTGAAGAACTGGAAGACATCATCTATACCACTAAAAAGATAGATGACCTGGAAGAAGATGATCGAAACTTAAGGCTGGTGGCACGTGTAATTGACCTTTATGATCCTAATGAATTTCAGAGAGATGATGGAAGTCCGGGAATAGTTCGTTCCATGGAAATAGGAGACGACACCGGATCCATAAGGGCTTCATTATGGGATGATAAGGCTGAAATTCCATTAAATATAGGGGATGCCATTCGTATTGAAAATCCCCAGGTAAAATTCCGAAATGATCATCTGGAACTATCTCTAGGTAGAAATACTCAAATTAACCCGGCTAAAGATAAAGATATGGGATCATTACCCACCTTTAAAGAATTAGAGGACATGATTTATACTCCTAAATCCATAGAAAATCTAGAAGAAGAAGACCGTAATGTAAAAATTTCTGGAGAACTTACCGACGCATTTGGTGGAAGAATTTTATCATACCGTTGCCCTAACTGTAATAATCGCCTGGAATCTTCTGAAGAGGATTATATATGTGACTTTTGTGGTGAAGAAACAGATGAACCCCGCTACCTGCTTATGGTACCAGCCCGGATTGAGGACGATACAGGAGATATAAGAGTTACTTTCTTTGGTAAACAGGCTGAAAAACTCCTGGAAATGAGCACTCAAGAGGTGGCAGATGTAATTGCTAAAAGTGCCGATGAAGGTGCTTTAGAGGACAAAGTTGAAGATTTAAATGGCAGAAACATAACAATCATTGGAGATGCTAATTTCGATGAATACAACGAAGAAGTAAGGCTAAATCCTAAAAAAATTGTTAAAATAGAGTTATAAATTTTAATGGGCATTATCAAATGAATCAGGGGAGATTATAATGGTGGAACTTGAAGATTTACCAAATGTAGGAGAAAAAACTGCTCAAAAACTTCGTGATGCTGGATTTGGAGATATGATGAGGCTGGCTACGGCTACTGGAAAAGAATTAGCTGTTAAGGCTGAAATTGGTGAGGGTGTAGCTGATAAAGTAATTGAGGCTGCTCGAAAAGCAGAACAAATTGATTTTGAAACTGCGCTGGATGTTATGGAAAGACGTAAAGACGTGGGTCGTATTACTGTGGGCAGCGAAGCTTTCAATGAACTAATTGGAGGAGGTATTGAAACCCAGGCCATTACTGAAGTATTTGGAGAGTTTGGATCAGGAAAAAGTCAGATATCTCACGAACTTGCAGTAACTATCCAGCTACCTCCAGAAAAAGGAGGACTTGATGCAGAATGTGTGTTCATTGATACTGAAAATACCTTCCGTCCAGAAAGAATAGAACAAATTGCCAACGGATTTGAACTGGATATCGAAGAGGTTCTAAAAAAAATACACATTGCCCGGGCTTTTAACTCCAACCATCAAATATTAATGGCGGAAAAAGTAAATGAACTGATTCAAAGCGGAGTTAATATTCGCTTACTCATAGTTGATTCTTTAACTGCTCATTTCCGGGCAGAATATGTAGGTCGGGAATCACTGGCTAATCGTCAGCAAAAATTAAACCAGCATTTACACACTTTACAGAATATTGCCAATACTTATAACACTGCGGTTTTTGTTACCAATCAGGTACAGGCACGTCCTGATGCTTTCTTCGGAAGCCCTACCAAGGCTATTGGAGGTCATGTATTGGGTCACGCAGCTACTTACAGGATATGGCTCAAAAAAGGATTAGCTGGAAAGAGAATTGCCCGACTGGTGGACAGTCCTCACCTTCCAGAAGGTGAAAGTGTATTCAAAATTACTACTGAGGGTATTATTGACTAATACTCTCCAACTCATTTTTTCCAGCTATTTTTTGAATATAGGATTTTTTAAGGATTAAACCTGTTAAAAAACCGGCTAATTTCCAGATGTAATTTAAATTAAACACTAATTTTTCAGATTTACTATGTTTGATAAAATATTTCCATGTGCAGTTAAAGATGTTAAATCTATAGTATTTTTGAGGGAACTTAATGAATCTGAGTTCAGTAGAAACCATACTTTCCATAATAGTAATGGTAATCATGGGATATTTAATGAGGCGTTGGGGTATTTTAAAGGCAGGAGATGCCCAATCCTTAAATAAAATAGTGGTAAATGTGGCCATTCCCTCTATGATTTTCCTGGCCATGTACCATGCTGACTTATCTGTACTGCCATCACTTACCCCCATACCACTGGTGTGCATCATGGTAGCTGCAATTACCGGTGGTCTGGCCTATTTCTGGACCAAAATAAAAAGATTTCCTGAAAAAACCAGATGGAGTATTATAATACCTTCTGCCATGCTTAATTCAGGTTTCTTAGGATATCCTATTGCTTTGGGGGTCTTTGGAGGGGATGGACTGGTAAGGGCCATATTTTATGACATGGGTTCCATACTGGTTTTTATTGGATTTGGGATAATACTACTTTTCATTTTTGGAGGAAGATATCAGGACATTCTCAAAAGGGCCCTGATCTTCCCTCCTCTATGGGGGATAATTCTGGGTATAGTAGCCAATTATTTTGCAATTTCTCTGGGCTTTATGGCAGATGATGTCCTTAAATATCTTTCTGGAGCAGCCATACCATTAATAATGATTTCTCTTGGCTTATCTTTAGAATTTAAAGGAATAAAAGAACATTTTGAATCTGCCGCCATGGCCAGTTTTATTCGATTAATCATATCCCCTGTTATAGCATTCATAATTGTTTTAATAGTAGGAATGACTGGATTAGAACGGAATGTTACTATAATACAGGCCGCTATGCCTTCTGCCATGTTATCCATGGTACTGGCCATAAATTATGATCTTGATTTAAAATTGACCGCAGCCTGTGTGTTTTTAAGTACAATTCTGAGTTTATTAACTCTACCCTTAGTTTTAGCTTTGATTTAGTGAAATTTTAAAAAATTCTCTCCGCAATTTCTAAAAAATTAAAGTATTCTAGCTGCAACATGAACGGCCACTACTGACTAAAATCCTTTTTAGTATAATTGCCCCAAAAAAATCAAAATAATTTTCATTTTTTCATTCTACTTATTAACTGCACTGAAAATCGGTTTTCGATTATTATAATGGTGGTATAAACCAGCGCAGGGCTATGTATAACTTCTTTTTAATCATCTGGAATGATTTTCATAACCAGGTAGTGAGATGATCATTTAATTCACTATAACCATAAGCAGTAATCATAAACAAATTTCTATTTTATATCATTATATGTATTTTATGGGGGAAATTATAATTAAAAAAATTCCATATTTATCTAAATATAACCTTTTCTTAATGCTTTAAATACGAATAATAATAATTATAATTATTTAAAATTAATCTGACCGTCCATAATCATTTTAAAAATTTTTTAGAGCATTATATATCGCTTGATTTTTTAAAAAAATTTCTAATATATATACTTTACTCAAAATTTTTGATAGAAATCTTTATATGTGTGTGTGATACACCTTAATCATCTAAACTATTATAGTTTAAATTAGATTTTATCAACTTGTACAAGGTGATCTAATGGCAGAAGAAAAGAAAGAAGAAACCATGGAAGAACCAAAAATTGGAGTTTACGTGTGTCACTGTGGTATAAACATCGGTGGTGTTGTAGATATTGCCGCAGTTGAAGAATACGCTAAGTCTCTACCAAATGTGGTTCTAGCTAATGAAAACAAATACTACTGTTCTGACCCAGGACAAATGGAAATTCAAAAAGACATAAAAGAAAAGGGCATAAACCGAGTTGTAGTTGCTGCTTGTTCCCCTCGTCTTCACGAACCAACTTTCCGAAGATGTGTGGAAGAAGCTGGACTGAACCCTTATCTCTTTGAATTTGCTAACATCCGGGAACATGATTCCTGGGTACATATGAATGAACCAGAAGCTGCTACTGAAAAGGCTAAAGATTTAGTTAGAATGGCAGTAGCCAAGGCAAGATTACTGGAACCTCTAGAATCTTCCATAGTAAGTGTAACTAATAAAGCTATGGTTATTGGAGGAGGAGTAGCTGGTATTCAGGCTGCACTTGATTTAGCAGATATGGGATTCAAGACCTACATGGTAGAAAAACAACCTACCATTGGTGGAAGAATGGGGCAGCTGGATAAAACGTTCCCTACCCTGGATTGTTCCATGTGTATCCTTGCTCCTAAGATGGTGGATGTAGGAAAGCACGAAAACATCGAGCTCATAACCTATGCTGAAGTAAAACAAGTGGATGGTTACATTGGTAACTTCAAAGTAAAAGTAGAGAAAAAACCACGATTCATAGACGAAGAAGTATGTGTGGGTTGCGGATCATGTGTGGAAGTATGCCCAATTGAAATGCCAAACTACTTCGATGAAGGTATTGGTATGGTTAAAGCGGCTTATATACCATTCCCTCAAGCAGTACCACTATGCGCAACTATTGATAAGGATTACTGTATCGAATGTAAACTCTGTGACCAGATTTGTGAACGGGGAGCAGTTAAGCACGACCAGGAACCAGAAGAAATTGAAATGGATATAGGTACCATTATTGTGGCCACTGGTTACGACCCTTACGACCCTACTGAAAAACTGGAATACGGTTACGGAAACCACACCAATGTGATTACTGGTATGGAACTGGAAAGGCAGATCAATGCATCAGGTCCAACTGAAGGTAAAGTAGTTAAGCCTTCTGATGGTGAGAAACCAAAAAGCGTAGCTTTCATCCATTGTGTAGGATCCCGGGATGAGCAGGTGGGTAAACCATACTGTTCCCGTGTGTGCTGTATGTATGCTATGAAAAATGCTCAGTTAATCAAGGATAAAATGCCAGATACTGATGTGGCTCTTTACTACATGGATATTCGAGCATTTGGTAAAGGATTCGAAGAGTTCTACAAACGATCCCAGGAAAAATACGGAATCAAGTTCATCCGAGGACGACCAGCTGAAGTACTTGAAAACCCTGACCTTACCTTAACTGTAAGGGGAGAAGATACTTTAATTGGAAAAATAACTGAATACGCATATGATATGGTGGTTTTAGGTGTAGGTTTAACACCTCCTGAAGGATCTGAAGAACTAAGACAGACAATTGGTCTATCTAAATCTGCAGATGGATTTCTGATGGAAGCTCACCCTAAACTGAGACCTGTAGACACTTTAACTGATGGAGTATATCTCGCTGGTACATCACAAGGTCCTAAAGATATTCCTGACGCTGTAGCACAAGCATCTGGTGCAGCTGCTCGAGCAGCTATCCCTATGGTCAAAGGTGAAGTTTCCATTGAACCTATTGTGGCCACTATCGATCTGGATGTTTGTGGTGGATGTGAAGTCTGTATTGAGCTATGCCCATATGGTGCACTACAAATTGAAGATGAACAGGCTGCCATTAATATGGCTCTATGTAAAGGATGCGGAACCTGTGTAGGTGCCTGTCCATCTGGAGCTATGGACCAGCAACACTTCAAAACCGATCAGATCATGGCCCAAATTGAAGCAGCCATGGAACAAAACTCAAAATAAGCGCGGGATTCACAATCTCCCTTTTTTTTTTGAATTATATAATTAAAACGTATTTATTTTATATCTTTCAACATCCTCCGGGGTTGAAAACTAATTTAAGCGTAATTTTTTCAGGTTTCTTAATTTTTTTTTTAGAATAAAATTAAATTTTTATACTGAATATTTATATTCCTTACATTCATATCATCTATGGAGAAACACTTGATTAATTTATTATATGGATGCTGATAACAAATGTCTGAAAATCAAATTTATGCTCAGGAAATTAAAAATCTCATGAAAGAGCACAATCAGTGGATGGAAAATAGTATTAACCTTATTGCCAGCGAAAACATTACCAGCTCGCTGGTAAAAGAGGCCACTATATCTGACCTATCTCATAGATACGCTGAAGGCGTATCCGGGTGTCGTTTATATGAGGGATGTGAGTGTATAGACGGTATCGAGGATATGACGGTACACTTATCCAAAAAACTGTTTAATGCAGAACATGCTAATGTACAGCCTACTTCTGGAGTAGTAGCCAATTTAGCATCTTTTTTTGCATTTACTAAACCGGGAGATTCTATCATGGCCATGGAAGTACCTTACGGGGGCCATATTTCTCATGCCAATGTTAGTGCTGCAGGTATAAGAGGATTAAAGGTTTACACCCATCCTTTTGATTTTGATAAAATGAATATAGATGCCGAAGCCATGAAAAAGACGATACTGGAAATTAAGCCAAAAATTGTTCTTTTAGGTGGTAGTCTATTTCTATTCCCCCATCCAGTAGAAGAGGCTCGTGAAGCTGCAGATGAAGTAGGGGCCAAAGTAATGTATGACGGGGCCCATGTATTGGGACTCATAGCAGGTAAGCACTTCCAGGACCCACTTAAAGAAGGGGCGGACTTACTGGTGGGAAGTACTCATAAGACATTTCCCGGACCACAAGGGGGCATAATCCTCTGCAAAGATGAAATAAGTGAAAAAATCGATGAAGCTGTATTCCCGGGAGTGGTAAGTAACCACCACCTCCATCACATGGCGGGGCTGGGAATCGCCACTGCGGAAATGCTGGAATTTGGTGAAGATTATTCCCGCCAAATAGTCAAAAATGCTCAGGCACTGGCCCAGAGTCTTTATGAACTGGGATTCAATGTGCTCTGTGAAGATTTAGGATTCACCCAGTCTCATCAAGTAGTAATGGATGTTTCGGATGTGGGAAGGGCATCAGAACTATCTAAAATTCTGGAATCTAACAACATTATTTTAAATAAAAATTTACTTCCCTGGGATGATGTAAATCGTTCCGATGATCCTTCCGGTATAAGGGTGGGTACTCAGGAAATTACCCGCAGGGGCCTCAAAGAATCTCACATGAGTGAAGTCGCCCAATACATCAAAAAAGTAGCGGTAGACGGACTTAACCTTAGAGAAGAAATTTCCGAGTTTATGGGTCAGTATACTCAGGTTCACTACGCATTTACCCGTGATGAGGCGTATAAATACGTGGAGTTATAATAAATTTTTTCCATATTGAGGAATTAATATGCGTGTGGGATGGGCATTTACCGGAGCAGGTCATCTCCTTCTGGAGAGTGTGGAAGAACTGGAAAAACTGGCCTTAAACCATGACATCACCGTGCTGCTATCTAGAGCTGGTGAAGAAGTATTAAAAATGTATGGTCTTTATGATCGGGTTAAAAATGTCACAGGCGGATATTACAGGGAACTGGCCTTGGAAAAAGATCAGGAATTCAGTTTTCCCATAACTGGACGATTATCCATGGGTCGCTACGACCTGCTCATAGTATCCCCTACCACCTCCAACACCATCGCCAAAATAGTGCATGGTATAGCTGACACACTGGTTACCAATGCCGTGGCCCAGGCCGAAAAAGGAAAAATTAAAACCCTGATTGTACCTGTAGATTTAGAAGCAGGAGATGTGGAAACAGTATTACCTTTTAAATTAGAACGTGATAAATGCGAGGATTGCCAAACATGTAAATCCGCCGCAGCCTGCACTAAAGAAGCCATAATCCCTGGACTGGAGATTGATCTTTTGAAATGTTCTGGCTGCGGAGCCTGTCAAAGGGCATGCCCCTTTGGAGCGGTATCTGGAGGTAAAATTATTACCATCCATATGAGGCAACTTGACGTTGAAAATACCCACAAACTTACTCATTTAGAATGGGTTTCCATTTTAAGAAACCCCTCCCATATAGAGGATAACTTATAATCTGTGTTGGGGACTTTTTAAACCATATACTTATTTTTCACAGGGTTTCAAGGATAAAGGTAAACCTGTATTATCATATTTTTTCCTCTAAAAAATGCCAATAATTATTATCATCATCCTACAGAATTATAGTAAGGGTGGTATTAATGGCAGAACAAACAAAACGGATAGATTTTCTTATTAAGCAACTGGAAGATGAAGATTGGGTGGTAAGAGAAGACGCAGCTGAACTTTTAGCAGAGGTTGGTGATCCAAGGGCAGTTGAACACCTGATAAAAGCCCTGGAGGATGATGACTATCATGTTAGGGAAGCAGCTGTATTGGCACTGGCTACCTTTGACAGTAAAGAGGCAATAGATCCTCTTATTAAATTACTGGATGATGAAAAATCAGGGGTAAGATATGGCTCTGCTCTGGCTTTATCAATTTTAGGGGATAAAAGGGCGATAAAACCATTGGAGAAGGCCACCGAAGATGAAAACAAAATGGTAAAAAAAGCAGCTAATATGGCCCTCAGTGAAATAAAAAACCGAACATAAATTTGCACTTTAAGTTATATTCAAATACAGGGGTTATTATATTTGCCCGGGCTTAAGGATAATCAATTTTTTTAAATTCAAGATGGTCTCCTATGGATATATTGGCTTTTTGCAGATTTCCTTTTTCCAGTTCAATAACATATCTGGCTGGAGCTTGTGGGGTATAAGTATTCCAGGGTTCTAAAGAGACTATATCCACTACTTTTTTATTTTCATCAGCAAAAATCACATCCAGAGGCATGCGCATAAAAAACATGTGTATGGCAGAACCTCGTTTCCCCCTTCCGGCAGGAATTTTAAGTACCAAACCTGATTCTATTTTAGTTTTTAACATCAGACCTCGAAAACGAGAAAAAAAGCTGTCTGCAAATTCAACTGGACCAATTGTTTTTCCCTGGGTTTGGTTAATTAGATTCATCTTTGAAGACATTTAAACACCTTAAAATTAATTATTTATCTTTAAAATGGGTTTCATACTTATTGGTTGAGTGGGTGACCTATTTAAAATATCCATTTAATAGTACTATACTTAATAAGAAAATTTATTTATATTATCAGTTCCAATCACTATCTACTATAATACCAATTATCAATTTGACTGTAAATTAGTTAACACTTATTTCTACTACCTACTATTATATGAAGGGAGCTAGGCCTGATAGTTAACATTTATCCACAGTTATTTATTAATTGGGAGGTTATCTTTATGAGGAATATTATCGTAGAAAAACTTAATCAAACTCCCATTGAGGAGCAGGACATAGAAATAGTGGAGCGAAAAGGTATAGGTCATCCAGATAGTATAAGTGACGGGATTGCAGAATCAGTAAGCAGGGCTCTTTGCAATGCTTACCTGGAGAGGTTTGGAACCATAATGCACCATAATACTGATGAAATTCAGATTACCGCCGGGGAATCTAACCCTATGTTTGGTGGGGGCGAAGTAATTAAACCCATGGACATTCTTTTAACCGGTCGGGGAATATCTGAAATAGATGGTGAAAAAATAGGTCTGGATAGAATAGCCATCACTGCGGCAAAAGAATATCTAAAACAGAATATTATTAATCTGGATGTGGAAAGCTGCGCTGTAGTGGAATGTAAAATTGGACATGGGTCTGGGGATTTAAGAGACGTATTTGCCAGGAAGGGAAAAGCCCCACTTTCCAATGACACCTCCTTTGGAGTTGGTTTTGCTCCTTTTTCTGAAACTGAAACCATTGTAATGGAAGCAGCATACCTTTTAAATTCTCCTCAGTTTAAAAAGAAATATCCTGCTGTAGGGGAGGATATTAAAGTCATGGGTCTTCGGGAAAGAGATAAAATTATTCTTACTGTGGCAGTGGCCATGGTGGATAAATATGTGGATGATCTGCAAGCTTACCTGGAAATGGTATCTGTGGTTAAAGAAGAGGTTTTACAGCTCGCCCGCCAGTTCACCCCACGGGACTTAGAAGTGGTTGTAAATACTGCCGACCGCTGCGAGGAAGATGGAACACCTTCTGTTTACATTACCGTCACCGGTACTTCTGCTGAAATGGGAGATGATGGTTCAGCAGGAAGGGGTAACCGGGCTAATGGCCTTATTACACCAAACAGACCCATGTCCCTGGAAGCTACATCTGGTAAAAACCCTATAAATCACGTGGGTAAATTATATAACCTTTTATCCACTCAGATGGCAGCAGATGTTGTAGAAGCGGTGGAAGGGGTTCAACAGGTACATATAATGATTTTATCTCAGATAGGTAAACCTATTGACCAGCCCAAGGCCGCCAATTCCCAGATAATTCTTCAACAGGGATACCGTATGGAAGATGTAGAGAAAAAAGTGGAAAGTGTGATGGATAACTGGTTGGAAGATACATCCAGCATCACTGAAATGCTGGTAAAAGGAAAGCTTCGAACCTTTTGATAGGTAACCCACTTAAAATTAAAAGTTGACCCTGCTAACTTTATTTTAATAAGACCTTCCTTTAATATAAAGTTAGATTTTCTTAAAACAGAATACTGCGGGGATCTAACCCCTTTACTTTTTTATTATATCCCTACCCTGCATCAGGAATAATATTTTTAATTATTTACTTGACAGATGATAACTGAAAATTATTTCCACATATTTTTAAATTGTTTTATATCATCACCCCCATACAATATTAGTAATCTAATTAATTTCATCAAAATCATAGGAGAGTTTATATGCCCATCCAGGAGGCAGAAAAATCATATCAACCTCAAATTATAGAGGAGAAAATCCAGAGCTTCTGGATTGAAAATCAAATTTATAATAAAACCAAACTACTAAGAGAAGACCAGCCGACTTATTCATTTTTAGATGGTCCTCCCTATTGTAGTGGGCGAATACACCTGGGAACAGCCTGGAATAAAATTATTAAGGACACCCATCTTCGTTTTAAAAGTATGAATAGGTTCAATATCAGGCGCCAGGCAGGTTGGGATACCCACGGCCTTCCTATAGAACACAAAGTGGAAGGGCTGCTGGGCCTTAAAAGTAAGAAGGAAATTGAAACTAAAATAGGGATTGAAAACTTCATCAGCAAATGCAGGGAATTCGCTATTGAAAATAAGGCCATGATGACAGAACAATTCCAGAAAATAGGTATATGGATGGATTGGGACGACCCCTACGTAACTTTCGATCCCAAGTACATGGAATCCTGCTGGTGGACCCTTAAACAGGCCCATAAAAAGGATTTACTGGTAAATGACCTGCGGGTTATAACCTGGTGTCCTCGCTGCGAAACGGCCCTGGCCCTAGCGGAAATTGACTATGAAAATAAGGATGACCCTTCAATTTACGTTAAATTCCCCTTTAAAAATCCTGAAATTGCTGAAAATGGCAAAGAATTTGTCATGATATGGACCACAACTCCCTGGACTCTTCCCGCTAATATGGCAGTATGTGTGCATCCTGAATTCGATTATGCTTATGTAAGAATAAAGGACGAGGTATATGTAATGGCCGAAGCACTGGTGGACTCCCTCTTTGGCGAAGAAAACTATGAAATCCTGAAGATAGTAAAAGGATCATATCTGGAAGGAAAAGAATATTTACACCCTTTAAATCAGGAAATAGCCAAACAAAAAGAATTTAAACATTTAATTCTTCCAGGAGAACACGTAACCCTCACTGAAGGGACAGGGTGTGTACATACTGCGCCTGGACACGGACCAGAGGATTTTGAAATTGGGAAAGAGTATGGACTACCTATTTTCTGCCCGGTGGATGATGCCGGCTTATTTAAAGAAGAAGCAGGAAAATATGCAGGACAATTTGTTAAAGATGCGGACCCTTTTATAATTGCTGATCTGGATGTGCATGGATTTTTATTTAAAGAAGGCACTATTAATCACCGCTATGGATTTTGCTGGAGATGTAAAACTCCCATCATTTACCTGGCTACTCAGCAATGGTTTTTAAAGATAACCCAGATCAAGGATCAGATGCTCAGTGAACTGGATAAAGTGGAATGGGTACCATCCTGGGCTGGAGAAAGCAGATTCCGTAACTGGATTGAGAATGCCCGGGACTGGACCATATCCCGACAAAGGTACTGGGGAATACCCATCCCTATCTGGTCCTGTGATGGCTGTGATGAAATAACCGTGCTGGGTTCGGTAAGCGAGCTTAAAGAAAAAGCCAATGAAAACAATCTACAGGGAGACTTTATTCATCGGCCCCATGTGGACGATATTACCCTACCCTGTGCATGTGGGGGAATAATGAAACGTACCCCTGACGTACTGGATGTATGGATAGATTCAGGTGTGGCGGGATGGGCATCACTTCATTATCCTCAAAAAAAGGATTTGTTTGAAAAATGGTTCCCTTACGACTTTATTACTGAAGGACATGACCAGACCAGGGGATGGTTCTATTCTCAACTGGGAACCGGGGTAATTGCCCTGGATAAAACACCTTACCAGAAAGTACTGATGCATGGATTTACCCTGGATGAGGACGGTAGGAAGATGAGTAAATCCAGGGGTAATGTGGTGGAGCCAGAGGAGGTTATTGAAAATTACGGTGCAGACATCCTCAGGTTTTACCTTTTATGGGCTAATAAACCATGGGAAGATCTTAAATTTGTCTGGGATGAGCTTAAGAATGTAAGTAAAATGTTCAATATCTGGTGGAATGTTTATGTATTTTCCACCACTTATATGGCCCTAGATAATTTTAATCCACTTCAATGCACTCCTGAAAATATTCAATTGAGGGATGAAGACCGCTGGATTCTTTCCAGAATTAATTCAGTGGCGAAAGAAGTTACAGAAGCCCTAAATAATCTTTTCTTCCATAAGGCCACCCGAAGCCTCAATCATTTCATACTGGAGGATTTAAGTCGCTGGTATGTAAGGCTAATCAGGGGACGTACCTGGGTGGAAAAAGATGACCCTGATAAGTTAGGGGCTTATCATACTCTCTACACTGTCCTGGAAATGTTGATTACTATGATGGCACCTATAGCTCCTCACATAAGTGAAGAAATGTATCACAATCTCATTAAAGAGGTGAACCCTCAATCCAAAGAAAGCGTGCACATGCTGGACTGGAATTATTCAGAAGAACTTATTGATGAGAAATTAGAGTCCCAAATGGATGTAGTAAGGGATATAATTGAGGCAGGTGCTCGAGGAAGGGATGTGGCTCGATACAAACTCAGATGGCCAGTAAGCGAAATTATAGTGGTATCTGAAGATGAAAATGTTCTAAAAGCTGCTCAATCACTTCAAAAGGTAATTATGGAGCAGGCTAATACTAAAAAAGTATTAACTCAACAGGAATTTCCAGAATTGAAAATTAATGTCCTGCCTAACATGAAAATACTGGGCCCTAAACTGCGTCAGGATGTGCCACGAGTAGCTGTTGAACTAAGAAAACAGGATGGATCAACTATTAAACAGGAAATGGAAACTCAGGGCATCTTAAAAATAGACCTGGAAGATAAAATCATAGAATTAAATCCAGAAGATGTGGTATATGAAACTGAGCTACCTGAAGATGTGGTAAGTGCTGAATTCAATGGGGGGAGTGTATTTATAAACACTCAAATCACACCAGAGATACTATCTGAATCCATGGCCCGGGAATTAATAAGAAGAATCCAGGACATGAGAAAAGACATGGATCTGGATGTGGAGTCTAATATTGAGGTGGAAGTTAACTGCAGTACCCTACTGCAGGACCTGGTACAACCGCACCATGATTTCATGGCCCATGAAGTAAGGGCACAAATAATTACTTTTGGAGAAAATAAACGAGAATATAGTAAAGAATGGAAAATAGAAGATGAAAATCTTTCGGTTTCAATAAAAAAAGCTTAAATTTTCCTTATTTTTTATTTTATTTTAGTTTTTTTAGATTTTTCTTGTGGAAGGAATATAGAAATAAATTAATGTTTAATTAAATAACAGGGTGTCTGTTTTAGGTGAATTTTTTGAGCTTGTAGATTTCTTGGATTTCATTTTGGCCGTGGGAGATTAGTAGTCCTAGTAAAAGTACGTTTAGATAGGCTTTTTTATAGACTGATCGTTTGGTATATGCGTGTATGTGGCCTAAGCCTAAGTTTT
>JAHRFX010000032.1 GCA_019084405.1 Methanobacterium sp. | reverse complement strand
GACCATAATCAATTTTTATTAATTAATATTATACTGGTCATTAATTAATAAATATTTGGCGATAACGTATCTCACCATGAAATATTAATCGGAATATTTAAATTGTATTTATAAGATTAGATAAATCCAGTTTTTCTATTTCCCGACAGTCTTTAAGGCCATATCTCCTGCACAGGTAATCTAGATTTTCTTGATTTACTATATCTTCAAAATCAGTTACTTTTTCTGAAAATCCGAAACGGGCTTTAATTTCTTCTAAAGCTAATATAGATTCTTCTAATATTTCAGGGGCATCTTCTTTTTGAATTAATTTTTTAACCAGGGGATTACTATCCAGGTCAGGGGAGGAGAGGTTATTTTCTAAACCATCTAAATAAAACTTCTTCATTAATCTTTCCTGTTTAAGGTATTTATAAATGATAATCAGCTTTTCCTGCAATTCTAAAGCGTCTTCGCCTCTAAGCATTTAAATTACTCCTTTTACTTTTAAATTATAAAATTCTTAAGATCTAAATGGTAATTATCATTTAAATTGAGATGTATTTATAAATTTTTCAGAAAGTAAGGGAATAACTTTAATTTTAAATAAATCTATAGAATTAAAAAGAAGTATCATGATTATAAAAGGTGAATATCATGGCAAGCTATAGAGTAGAAATGGACCGAGCAATGTGCATATCCTGTGGCAGTTGTGTTGATTACTGTCCCCAAATATGGGAAATGGCCGATGATGGGCTATCTTCTATTAAAAATTCTGAAAATGAAGGAGATATTCAAAAAAAGGAAATACCCGAGCTAGGATGTAGTGTGGAAGCTGCTGAAAAATGTCCGGTAACATGTATTCATGTTTTTGAAGATGAAGTGGAACTGATTTAAATAAATAATGTAGAAGTTTAAGGGATAAAATGATGGAAAATTTAGATGCAAAGTATTATAAACTCAAAAATTTCAGATTCGAATCAGGAGAGAAACTTCCCTCTCTTAATGTAGAATACTGCACTTTAGGAACTCCTATTAAAGATGAAGAGGGACACATAACTAATGCCATAGTATATCTGCATGGTTGGAGTGGTGATTATTCGTCAATTAAACGTTTAAAAGATATAATAGGCCCAGACAAAGTTTTAGATACCAATAAATATTATTTAATCTCTCCCAGTGCTTTAGGTTCACCAAAATCCGCATCTCCCTCCAGCAGTACCTGTGGATATGAATTTCCCCAATACACCATAAATGATATGGTTAATTTTCTACATTCATTCTTAAAGGAAAATTTCCCTATAAAACACATTAAAGGAGTTATTGGGAATTCCATGGGAGGTTTTCAGGCCTTAACCTGGGGTGTTCTTTACCCGAATTTCATGGATTTTATTATCCCTTTAGTATCCTCCTATCAATCTAAAGGCTGGAATTTTGCCATATTTCATTACATGAATTCCCTTATAGAACAGGACCCGGACTATAACCAGGGTAATTATGTAAAAAATCCGCGTATTACTTCAGCCGCATCTCAATTCATGTACCTTTTTGGCTTATCCCGGGATTATTATGAAACTCAGGTATCCAATCAGGATATAATAGATTCCATGACAGAAATGGGGCAGGAAGGATTTTTAACTGATGCTAATGATATTTATTGGAGGAATAAGGCTGCAATGGCCTATAACTTAAAAGAAGAACTTTATAAAATCAGGGCCAAGACCATGATAATTGCCATTAACCAGGACCAATATTTCCCTCCAGAATACGATGCCATACCTCTTTCTCGAGCTATAAAAGATTCCCAATTAGCAATTTACGATTCTCAGCTGGGTCATGTAGGCAGTCATGAAATAATAAAGATTGAAAAAGAAATAGAGGATTTTTTAAGTCAGTTTTAGATTAACTGGCAAATATTAGGGGATGATTTGATTGAAGGTAAAAGTAATTGATTTTGGATTTAAAGAGGGAAAAAAACTTAATTATGTTCGATACAGGGTATCTGAATTAGATAAATCTTCATTAGAAAAATTATTTATAGAACTGGAAGAAGAGATGGAAAAAGATTCAGAGGACTTAATAATAACCATCTATCATCCTCAGGAATATTTCCCCCTGGGATCGGATGAAGCACAAATAAGGATGGAAGATTTTATCTCCCGGGAAGAAATCGAAATGAATGTATTTTTGTCCAGCTTTTTGCAGGAGGAATAACATGCTTGTAGAGGGATTATTTTGAAGATAATCCAGGAAGACCTCCAAAAAATTTCAAAAGGATGGTTGGTTACTTTTTATATTGATTTAAATTTAGAGGAACTCAACCTCCTCCAGGATAAATATTCCCGATACCTGGAAGATTATGAAATAATAATTCAAAATAATAAAGTATATATTAAGCGTTATTTTGAAAAATTGGAACCATGGGAAGATGAAACTCCAGAAGCTGTGGTAAAAAGCATTAAATTAGAATTAAATGCTTTATTAAATCCTTAATTTTTTGATTTTATTAATATTAAAAATATCAATATGGTCCCCAGGATGCATACAAATGTAAAAATGCTAAATGTAATTTTTAAAGATAACATAAATTGAGCATACTCAGAAGAATCAATTACCAAACCGCCTAACAAACTGGAAAAGACTAAAAGGACAATGGCCATGCTCAATAACTGTCCGGAGAATATTAGGGTGGAGTAAGTGGCCGAGGCAGAACCGAAATACCGGCGATCCACCGACCCCATAAAGGTGTTGGTGTTGGGGGAAGCAAAAAGTGCATTGGATACCCCCAGGATCACACCCAGCATCATAATAAGAACTATAGGGGTGTCTACTTCCAGAAAAGTGGCCATATAAAGGCCCAGAACAGTTAAAATTATCCCTATTGATGATAAAGGCGCCCCACCAATTCTATCTGATAACCTGCCGGCAAATGGTGAGATAATAGCCACCAGCAGTGGTTGTATGGCCAGTATTACACCTGCAGCAATAGGAGAAATGGACTGGATTAACTGCAAGTAAAGACTTATTAGAACCCAAACTGCCGAAGTGGAGGTATTTAATAGAAGGCTTGCACTGCTGGATAAAAGAGGGACCGTTTTTTTAAAAATTTGTGGATGGATAATGGGATATTCTTCAGATGATTCTAATTTTAAGAATATTAAAAGTCCTAAAACCCCGGAAATAATTAAAATTTTTCCTAATACAGTAAATACCGTGGTAAATCCATATAATATAAAAATTACAGATGGAATATAAATTACAGTCCCTTTAATATCGAAATTTTCCCCCTGTGACCCTATCCAATCGGTTTTAATCCGGGCATATATCAAAAATATTATAATTAATCCCAGGGGGATGTTAAAGAGAAATATACTTCTCCAACCAAAATTTTGGGTTAAAAAACCCCCTAGAATTGGACCTGAAAAGAGCCCCATAAAAACAGAAGTAACATATATTCCAAAAAATTCTCCCCGGGACCCCAAGGGAAACACCGAGCTGAGTATAGCCACTCCGGTGGCAAAAATCATGGAACAACCCAGTCCCTGCATGAAACTAAACACTATCAGGAAAAATGCTGAGGGGGCGGCGGCTGCTAAAAATGAGGATAAGGTGAAAATAGAAACCCCTATAGTGAATATTTTTTTCCGACCAAATATATCTCCTAGTCTACCAAAAGGAAGTATAAATGCGGCATTGGCCAGTATGAATACGGTTGGTATCCAGTTTAGAACAACCAGATCCAGAGCAAAATCTTTACCAATACTGGGTAGAGAAACATTTAAAGAAGAACCGGTATAGGGAATTAGAAACGCCCCTAGAATAACCACAATCAAAATATACAGAGAACTCTTTTTATCAATTATATAATTCATTTAATCACAAATAATTATTTAAAAAGTTTCTGGCGGCGGGGACAATAATACGTTGTTCTCCCTCCTACTTTAATGATTTCCACTTTTTCTCCATCAGGACATTCCCCTGCAGGGTAGCGGTGAGACAATAGATATTCCGGAGGAAAATTATGGAGACTATCCTTACAATCTATGGCTTTTTTTAATACCTTAACCATATTTTCATGCAGATTTTCTAGATTATTTTCCTTTAGATGGTTTGCTTTTTCCAGAGGATGCAATTTGCTTTGATAAAGTATTTCATCGGCATATAAATTACCAATTCCTGCAATAAAACTTTGATTCATGAGCAATGGTTTAATAGCCCCTTTTCTATTTTGGAATAACTTTTTAAATAATGGATAATCCAGATGCAGGGCGTCAGGGCCTAATTTTTTTTCTCTTATAAAATAATCACGCTGGGAAGTTATCCCCACCTTACCAAATTTTCGAGGATCATTAAAAGACAGAATTTTTCCATTATCAAAAATAAAAGCGACACGGTCGTGTTTATCTGGATTATCCCCTTTAGAGTAATATCTTAGAAAACCAGTCATTCCAAAATGCATTACCAGGTCCCTGTTTCCTTTAAATGAGGAAAATAAATATTTACCATATCGATAACTTGAACTAAAGCTTTCTCCCATTAAAACATCCTGGAAAACATCTTTTTTAATATTAAATAGTATTTCTGGACTGGATACCTCCACATCTAATATGGTTTGATAAAGGCCATTATCTTCAAAAAACCTTTTGAATAGTTCTACACTAGGTAATTCTGGCATGGATTACCTCCTGACTCCCCTTAAAATAATTGTTACTATTTATGATAATAGTCTTATAACTAAATTTTTATGCTCAGTAATATAATCTAATACCATGGAATGTGATTATTGTTCTAAGCTGGAAGATTATAACTTCGGCGATTTGCTATGGGAAAGCCCCTTCTGGATTGTTTTTTTAGCACCTAATCAAAGCAACTTAGGAACCTGTGTTGTTGCTCTTAAAAGAAAAGAAAAATTTTTAAGTGATGTGCATCCTGCAGAATGGTCAGATTTTGTAGAACTGGTAAATAAGCTGGAGAGTGCGTTAAAAAATTCATTTAATGCCACCATGTTTAACTGGGGAACTTTAATGAACTCTTTTTATCTGGAAGATACCCTGGAACCGCACATGCACTGGCATTTCATTCCACGATATAACCATGAAGTAGAACTGGGGGGCGTGATTTTCCAGGATCCCTTTTTTGGATATATGCGGCCTCGACCACCAAAAAATATATCATCAGATATCCGCATTAAAATTCGGGAAATGATATTAAGGGAACTTAAAAAAAATTTAATATAAATATTCTAATCAAAATCTATCTTTATATTCTATTTCAAAAAAATTAATCTTATATCTGGTGCCGGAATCACCAATAAGCTTTATATTTCCATTTATTTGGTTGGTGAGGCTTAACACTAACCTCAATCCTAAACTTTCTGTTTTTTTAAAATCAAGATTTTCAGGTAAGCCCACTCCATCATCAGCCACCTCCAGAAGAAACTGATTATTTTTAGATTGGAGTTTTATACTTACTTTACCTTCCCTGCCTGGTGGAAAGGCATATTTCAAGGAGTTACTTACCAGTTCATTGATTATTAAACCACAGGGGATGGCCGTATCCATACCCAGCATTAAATTATCCACTTCAACTTCTAATTTAATTACATCCTGATCTATGGAGTAATAATGGAACAGGTAAGTCATCAGACTGGATATATACTCTTTAAAGTCTACATGGGCAAAATCCTTGGATTTATATAGTTTCTCATGTATAATTGCCATAGATTTAACTCTACTCTGGCTATCCCTGAATAATTCCAGGTCCCCATCATTTTGAATGTATCTACTTTGTAAATTAAGTAAACTGGAAATTATCTGCAGATTATTTTTAACCCGGTGATGAACTTCCTGGAGAAGCACTTCTTTCTCTTCCAGCGAGGCCCTTATTTTATCTTCAGCTTTTTTTAAGTCTTTAATATCACTACCAATACAAACTATCCCCATTAAACCCGAATTTTCGTCAACTATAGGAGATAATGATAGTATAACTGGTATAATTTCACCTTTTTTTGTTTTAAGCTGACTTTCCTTATTAATCAGAGAAGTTAGTGGGGATAACTCACGGTCCCCGATTGATTTTAGTAAAGAATTAATGCTATTTTTTTCAGCAAAGATTATATCTCCTGCTTTTCCCACCAGTTCTTGTTCTTCATACTCTAAAATATCTGATGCAGCCTGGTTAAGCGTTAAAATATTCCTATTTTGATCCAGAATCAATAAAAAATTGGACATGGTGGAAACTATTTTATCTGCTACTATGGCGGAGGTAAGGGCCGGGAATCTATACTTCCAGATCCCATAACTTATAAAAGTAATACCCACCGTGGACATGGCCATGGTAATTTCTGGTACTCGCAGGGAGGTGGCAGGTAAAACCAGGTCACTGATTAAACTTACTATTAAAGGCAAATAAAGGCCGGTGAATATATACTTGGCCTGTAATCTTTTCATATGATGTGATTTTAAGTAGTAAATAAAACACAGAGTTCCGGCAGTAAATCCTGCAAAAATAGTCCATATACTCATTAAATTAAATAAAAATGGATTTTGAGGGAATTCATAGGTCCAACCCCAGTATTGTTGTGAGGCACCACCAATAAGTAAATCTGTGTTAAATCCTAGCAAAAATATTATAATGGCTGGCAAGTAAATAATTAAGTATATAATTTTATTTTTTAATATTTTCTTCTTGGTGAAAATAAGTGATATATGTAAAAGAAGAGATGGCACAAATGGCCATAAAGTGCTTAAATTCAACCAAAAATATGCTTTTTCTAAGGTAAGAGCTTGCCTATACTCAAATTCAATAAAAGCTAAAAATCCTACTAAAATACATAGCACCGCTACCCAGCGATTTAATTGATTTTGACTATTTTTATGATATATAAAATTACCTAAGAAAAAGCATAAGATGAATGCTAAAAACGAAATTAAAGCATAAGGACTCATTATTGCTCTCCAGAAAGTAGTATTTCAGATAAACTATTTATATATAATCATTTGAATTTACCGTTTTATAAGTAAGTATCTTATTATTAATTAATTTTCTTAAAAATCATTATTCCTATAATATTAAAATATATTAATAACTATAATAATAATAATAATAAGTATTAATGGTGTTATTATGATACTTGCAAAAAGTGCACAAAATCATGTTTCAAAATATTTGAAAACTATACAAAACGAAATAGTGTATGGGGGATATTTAGCAGCATTAGTTGCTCCTTCTTTTGTTTTAACAGTCTCTCTAATTACAAATTCAAATATTGATATTCAATTATTAGCTATATCTTATTTTATACCTCTTATTATATATAGTTACGATTATTATCAGGATTTAGAAGAAGATTCTAAAACAAATATAGAAAGAACTGCCCATTTGAGCAATAAAGCCAGATTATATCCTTTTATACTTTCAATCTATGTTATTATATTAGGGTTGCTTTTAATATTATATGCAAACATATACCTTATTGGGTTTATATTAACTTTAGTATTGCTGGGAATAGCTTATAACCATCTTTTAAAGAGTTTAACCAGTAAAATACCGGCTTTTAAGAATTTTTATACAGCTTTCATATGGGCTGCTGCTGGCTCTTTTTTTCCTATACTTTATAATTTGAATGAAATCGAAATAAGCTATTTTTTAATAATGATTTTCATTTTTTTAAAATGTTTGGTAAATGTTATTTTTTTTGATTTAAAGGATATAAAATCAGATAAAAAGCAGGGATTGAGAACTTTGCCTGTATTATGGGGAAAGGATAAAACAATCAATTTTCTAAATATTTTAAATCTTTCAGCGTTCTTTCCTTTATTTTTAGGTATATATATGGGTGTAATTCCTGATTATGCTTTGATAATGACCGTATTTTATTTTTATACTGCTTATTATTTAAAAAAATCTAGAAAAGCAGAAGATGATAACTTAATATTTATATCGTCTACCCTGGCTGATTTTGAATTTATTCTATGGCCATTTCTAATTTTACTGGCTCAAAAATTACTTTTAATTTATCCAAATGTATTATAAAAAATTATTCCAATTTATCCAAACGCTCTCTAAATTCTTTTCTATGCCTTTTTTCCTCATCAATTATATGTTTTAGAACTCCCACAACTTCAGGATCATCTATTATTTCTACCTGGCGTGAATATTCCTCAATTCCCTCTGTTTCTTTCTGAATTTGGATTTCTAGTTGTGTTTTCAAATCATCTACATCAAAATTAAGTTCTTTATGTTCCATGGTGGGCTTACCTCCTCTTTTTACAATTAAATCTGCAAGCCACCACATGTGCCTCATTTCATCCACTGATATGGCCTCGGTAACCCGGCTGGCATCACAGTCCTGGATAATAAATGCATTGTAAGCATAAATTATGGTAGCTTCCAGTTCATGCACAAAATCAATATTCAATAACCTTATTATTTCTTCATTTTCCATACCAAAACCCTCCCAAAATATCATATATTAGCTAAATTAAAAATTAAATCTTATTTAATGTCATTTTTAGCCCATTTCTCAATTCTATTGGTTACAATACCATCTACTCCCATTTCCTTTAATCCTTTTAGTTCGTTAGAATGGTCCACCACCCAGGGATATAACTTTATCTGATGGTCATGGCATTCATCCACCATTAAAATATCTAAAAAATCTTTGTGTGGGAAAATATATTCACATTTACAATTCAAGGCAATTTCATGTAATTTAACTGGACCTCCATAAAAAATAGCCCCTGTTTTTATTTCAGATTCAATTTCTTTAATTTCTAAAAGCCGCTTATGATAAAAAGAGGCGATCATTATCTTTTCTAAATCATAATTCCTTAAATATTCGGAGATAATTGGAAATGAATCCGGAACTTTTAATTCAAGTATTAAAGGTAATTTTCCATTAACCAGTTGTAGAACTTCTTCTAAGTGAGGTGGGGCCTCCCCACCACCAGCATCCAGTTTTTTAATTTCAGATATATTCATCTCCTTTACGAGGCCCTGCCCATTGGTGGTTCGATTCACCTGGGGGTCATGAATTATAACTGGATTTTGATCTTTAGTGATTCTAATATCTATTTCTATCCAGTCCGCATTTAATTCCATGGCCTTTTTAATAGATTCAAGAGTATTTTCTGGTTTTAAATTAGAAGCCCCTCTATGGGCAATTATTTTCATTATTTGCCTCTATTAATTCTTGAATTCTAAAAACATGTAATAAAATTCCTTATATCTTATATTTTTTTAGAAAATCATCTAAATCTTCTACCTGAATATACTGAAGGTCATCAGGTAATGTTTGCTGCATTTTTTTGATTTTTTCCAGGTCCTGCACACTTAAAACCTTTTTTTCGGCTAATATATCAATAAGAGCCGCTATACTGCCTTGATTGGAGGATGCTATTTTTTTTAGATTTTCTATTTCTACCTTGGACCCCAGAGGCTGCCGATAATGGTCAACTTTATCCTCAACCAGGGATAATGCGCATCTGATTTCATTTTTACTACTCTTAGACCATATTAATCTATTAAATATCATTTTTTTAGGTTTAAGAGATATTCCCTCTCTTTTAATAGTAATGGGCCCTTTTTTATATAAATCACTTAGATATTCCCATTCTTTTTCATCTAAAATTAATCCTGCTTTAATAAGTAGTATATCTGATGATTCATCAATTTCTTCTTGATAATAATCTGGTTTTATCTGGAGATCATCCAGGTGTAGAACATGGATATTTAATTTTTCTATTTCCTCAATTTCAAAAATATATCTAACCACCGGATTACCTTCAGTGTAATAACGATAGGAATCAATAACATTCCATTTTTTTTCATCATCGATGGAAGTGACTGTTTTTGGTATCTTAAGAGGATTATAGACCTGGAAGTGAATTTTAAATTTTTTTAGTTTCCTTTCGGAGTGTTTTGATAGAAAAATTTTCTTTTTCTCTACTTCAACTTTAACTTCGTGTCCCGATACATTGAAAAACATTAAATAACTCCTTTTTCATAGATTAATTTATATGATACTATTTTATTTTTGATACAAATAAAATTATTTATTTAACCTATTTGATTTACAAATAATAATCTGCAACACCTGAACCAGAAAACCCCCATTAATTGATTCAAATGAAAAACAAAGCAGAAATTGGAGATATTGAGGTTAACTACGATGTAGTTCATCGTAAGATTAAATACCCCCGGCTGGAAATAAAAACAGGAAATTTAATTTTAATTTTACCCCAGGGTTATAATAATCACCAGGAATTAATCGAAAAGCACAAAAAATGGATTTATAATAAAATATCCATTATTAACTCTTCGAATAATAAAAAACTTTATAATAGAACTGAAGAAGAACTTAAAGTGTTAGTTGAATCCCTGGTAAGTGATATGGTTTATCAAATGGGTGTGATACCCGGAAAAATTGGCTTTAGAAAAATGAAAGTTCGCTGGGGAAGCTGCGATAGGGATGGAAATCTAAAGTTCAATAAGATGATGAAATATCTACCTGAAAATCTTATAAAATACATAATATTTCATGAAATGGCACATTTACTTGAATTTGGACATAATGCTATTTTTTGGAATATAATAAAAAGCAAATATCCCCATTATTCTCACCAGGAAGAGGAACTTTCCACCTACTACTTTGCCATAATAAATTACCACAAAACATACCAATAACAATTTTTTAATGGATTATTAAGTACAGAATATAATTACATATATAAATTAATAAAGGAGAAGGGGGTATATTGTGGGAAAAGTGTATTTTGCTGATTTTAGATCAGGGAGCATTGAGGATAATAAAGGCCATAAGATAATAAATTTATTTAAAAAGGCGGGATTTGAATCAATATTTGAAAAAGATGAACTGGTATCAGTCAAGCTTCACTTTGGGGAGCGGGGCAATGATGCCTACATAAATCCAGTTTTTATACGTTATATTGTAGATTTGATTAAAGATAATGGTTCAAAGCCATTTTTAACAGATACTAATACTTTATATTATGGTAATAGGCATAATTCTTGCGATCATCTTGAAAACGCTATTTTAAATGGCTTTGATTATGCAGTGGCCGGCGCCCCCCTTATAATTGCAGATGGGCTTACAAGTAAAAATGAAAGAATGGTTGAAATTAATCAGAAACATTTCAAGAAAGTTAGAATTGCTGGAGATATTTTTGATGCAGATGCCATGATGGTGGTTTCTCATTTCAAGGGGCATGATCTTTGTGGTTTTGGAGGGGCCCTTAAAAATCTGGCTATGGGCTGTGCTACCATTGAGGGTAAAAAAGAACAACATGAAATGACTCGACCCATTATAGGAGATAATTGTGTGGCCTGTGGTAATTGTAAGGAGGCATGTCCGGAAAATTGTATCCAGATTGTTAATAGCAGTGGAAATAAAAAAGAGATACCATCCAATTCCCGGGCATTCATTGATTACCCCTTATGTATTTATTGTTTAAATTGCTTGGGATCCTGCCAATATGGAGCTATAGGCCTGGATTGGGAAAATGAGGTTCCTTTATTCATGGAAAAAATGATGGAATATGCCTGTGGCGCTCTTCAAAATAAAACTAGAAAAACAGTATATATCAATTTTCTCCTGAATATAACTCCTCATTGTGATTGTGTGCCCTGGAGTGACGCATATCTGGTTCCAGATATCGGAATATTAGCATCTAAAGACCCGGTGGCTATTGATTCTGCTTCTTATGATCTGGTGAATCAAGAAATTGGCATTAAAAATTCCCTTCTAAAAAAGAACTTTGGAAAGGGTGAAGATAAATTTAAAGGCACCTGGAATAAAGTGGATGGGAAAATACAGATGGAATATGCTGAAAAAATCGGCATAGGAACTAAAAAATATGAATTAATAAAATTGTAGCAGATACATCCTTAAAACCACTCAAGGGAGGGTTCTTTAATTAATTTAACCATTCTAATCCCTGTATTTTTTTGATTATAATATCTTAACTCAAGGATATATCCAGCATCCTCTGCACGGCTTTTAATGCTTTTTGAGCAATATCTTCTGGAACACTCACTACAAATTCTTCATTAATAAGTGAATTTTTAACTTTTTTCAATGTGTGTAGTTTCATATTTTCACATATAGCTTCCTCAAAGGCTGGCATGGGATTTTTATCAGGGTGTTCTATTTTTATGCGGGTTACCATGTCCACTTCAGTGCCTATAATGAAATCCTTTTTAGGAGATTTACTCACGTGCTTTAACATTCCACCGGTACTTAAAACATGCTCTGTCAATTCCTGAACCTCTTTATTACATTCAGGGTGCACTAAAACATCTGCTTCAGGATACTTTTCTTTCTGGAATAATATATCAGCCGGGGTGAACATTTTATGAACATAACAGTGGCCATCTTCAGGTATGGGAATTATTTCTTTATCTGTTTGCTGGGCCACATACCAGGCCAGGTTGTGGTCAGGTCCAAATAAAATGGTATCTTCTTCCATACTTTCCACCACTTTAAGTGCATTAGCAGAAGTACAAAGGACATCTGCTTCGGCTTTGGCTTCGGCCAGGGTATTAACATACAAAACTACTGCTGCTGAAGGATATCTTTTTTTATATTTTCGAACTTCTGCAGCAGGAAGCATATGGGCCATAGGACACTCTGCATTTCTATCAGGGATCACTATTTTTTTTAATGGATTTAAAATAGCTGCTGTTTCTACCATAAAATCCACACCACAAAAAACCACCAGGTCTTTGTCTTTAATTTCTGAAGCTTTAATACATAATTCCAGGGAATCACCTAAAAAATCAGCAATTTCCTGTATTTCCTGGGGTTGATAGTTGTGAGCAAGTATTATGCCATTTTTTTCTTCTTTAAGATTAATTATTTCTTTTTGTAAATCAGTTAGCATTTTATCCCTACCTTCTATGCCGACAAAAAAATATCGATTATATGGGAAATAATATCAAAAATATATGACTGATAATTATTAAAAAATATTAATTCATATTTGAGGGGAATACTATAAAAATATTTCTATGAAAATTAGCAATCTCAAATTATTTGCTTTCCACTAAATATCTAAATTACTTATTTAACAGCAGTTCTTTTAATTCAGGATGGATCTTAGATTTTATATCCAATTCTTCCATAGCAACTCCAAAGGATATATAAATTTTTTTAAATTCCACCCGGATCATACCTCGGAATGCATCATATCCCATTACCCTGCCATAATTATTGGTAATAGCAGAAATCAGGATTGATAAATCATTTATAGATTGCTCCACCCGGTTCTCCAGAGGATATTTTTCTAAATTTTTTCTTATTTTATCAAATTCTAAAACAGAATTACTTTTAACATCCACTCCCTCTAAAAGTTCAGGACATTGGTCCAGGGGCAAAGATTTTTTCAACATACCTCTGGCAGGGGAAACTCCCATGATTTTACTAGCACCAATGGACATGGCCAGTAAAATTGATTCATAGATATCTATAATCAACTTTGATTTTTCTTCTAAATCTAAAGGTATTATTATCTCATCAGGTAATTCTGGGAAGGATATAGGTGGTTTAATTACAGGTATCTCCATAAATGCTTCTTTTTCTTCAATTTCAACCGGTGTATCTTCTGTAATTTCTAATGGTGATGGATCTTTTATAACAGATTCGTCAATATTTCCATTATCTGAAGTTTCTAAAACGTTGGAATATTCTTCAATAGATTCATCTTCCCTATCTTCTACCATTTCCTTTTCCATTACACTATCTTCAGAAAGGGATGATTCTATTTCAGACTTAGAAGCAGTGGATTCATCCTCACCTAAAACTGCTGCTTTTTCTTTAACTATATCTGATTCTTTTTCTATAAAACCAGCCGGGGACGAAGCGACTAATTCTTTTTCATCTATTACTGAAGTGATGGCATCTTCAGATTCTTTTTTGAATTTTATAGGGTGAATTTCTTCAGTTTTGACCGTTGCGGTTGATTCCAGTGATTTAATTTCCGGCATTTCCTGTATTTTCAAGGCCAGTTTTTTGGAAGTTAACATCAACCTTCCTATATTGGCCTTTTTATTGGTTAAAATGAGTAAATGGGCTTTTTTTAAACTCAAAAAAAGTGCTTTTCCTTGGGAGGATTCTACCAGTATTCTCTCACCAGAACCCTGTCGGGTGTATTGAAGTAATTTAAGGGAGGAATTACTGATAATATTGGCCATTGATCCAAAAAGGGAATCATCCTGGGCATGCAGGTCACTGTATAATACATTTCCTTGATTATCCACCACTAAAGTGCCTTCTACACCTTCAATTTTTTTAATAACACTTAATTTTTTTTCTAATTTATTTTTAAGAGTGGAATAATCCATTTCAATACCTGCCGGGCATTATATATTATTTAGTGATAAACTAGTACATGGCTTATTATTTTTATTACAGTATATTGATTAGAACCCTTATAAATATAATATAAATTAGTCACAGTTCTCTTAATTATTTTTTTTTAAAGTTCGGAAGTAGATACTAATTTACAGTGAGTTATCCATGCAGCGTTACTACTTCCTGCAGGGTGACAGGTTATTAACATTAACTTAGATTCTCCGTATTGTGAAAACTGAACCGGATTAGTTCGATAATCCCAGCGTATATCATTACCGGTGGATACCACCTGGTAAACATATTTTTTGGAAAGAATTTCATCCTGAATAATAACAGTATCCCCTACTTTTAAATTTGCTATATATCTGAAAGGACCAGAATAAGTAGTCCTATGTCCTAAAAACCCACAATCTCCATTACTTCCAGGCATAACACTTTCAGTGTAGTGGTAAACGGAGTTATAGGCATTCACCGTATCGGTTCGGATCATGACATTCAGATCTAATCGGGGTATAATGAGTCTGCCCAGAGTACTGGATCCCCCGACAGAAGAATCTATGGTGGGACTAATATCTGGGTCTAAAAGATCTCGAGGGGCAGTTTTATAATGTTCCAGCCGTGCTTGTGAATTTTTTAACTTATTAAAATCACTATAAGCAACCATAATGATGCTGGAGCATACTAGCAGACATATCATGATTATAACTACAGAAATCAAGCGGGAGTTACGCATTTTCTTCTCCTAAAATTTTCTTTATCTCTTCAGCCATTAAAGAGCGGTATTCAGATGTTTTCCAGGGATCATTAGTCCAGGCAGTAATTAATATTTTTACTCCTACATCTGAAAGCTCTTTTATCATCATCTGTGGTTTTTCTTCAGTTAAAACCCACGGAAATACTGAAATTCTCTCTTCAACCGCACGGGATAATTTTTCTAAATTAATATTATAGGAAACTGTAACATTCAAATCCACTCTTCGGCGATCCATAGAAGTGTAGTTAGAGTAGGGGGTTTTGGAAAAGGATGAGTTAGGGATGGTTATAACACTGTTATTGGGGTTGGTTATGGTGGTGGTTCTAAAACCTACTTTAGTTACTTTACCCTTTTGATTTGATATTTCGATGGTATCTCCCACTTTAAAACTTTTATCCATTAAAATCAAAACCCCTGATATGAAGTTAGATATGATATCACGGGATGCAAAACCTACAGCCACACCAACAATTCCTAAACTTACTGCAATTGCAGTAATATCAATTCCTATCTCTTTTAAAATAACACTTAAAGCTAGAATACCTATCCCATATTTTATGATATCCTGCAAGACTTGAATAACAGTCAAATCCCATTCAAATTTCTTACCAAACCTCTTTATAAAAAAATAAAACCATCTGATTATTAGAATGGAAACTAAAACGATTATAACAATCACAGCAATGTCTCGAAAAAGGCCATTAACCTCCATTTACTTCACCTTTACTACCATGAGATCCTCGGCCACCATAGAATTTTCAAAAATTTCTTTAGCAGATTTCTCCAGCATTCTAGATTTTTTATAACGAGTACTGATATGGGTTAAAATTAACTTTTTCGTCCGGGATTGTAGTGCAACATTTGCAGCATCCTGGGCAGTGGAATGGCAGGTTTCTTCTGCTTTATCCGGGCTATCTGCTTGAAAAGTTGATTCATGAATCAATATGTCAGCATCCATTGCCAGATTGATTAGAGCATCACAGGGACGAGTATCTCCGGAATAAACAATTTTTATTCCCTTTCGGGGCTTTCCCAGGACATTTTCAGGTTTTATAATTTTGCCATTCACTTCCACACTGGAGCCAGCATGCAGTTTACCAAAATCGGGGCCAGGTTCGACACCAAGTTCCAAGGCCTTTTTTCTCAAAAAACGTGGCTTTTTCTTTTCAATAATTGAATAAGAAAAATTGGGAATACTATGCTCTGTTTTAACGCACTCTATGGAGTATTCCTGTTCATCGATTAATTTGCCACTATCAATTTCATGAACTTCAATATCAAAATTAAGGGTGAAGTAACCCAGGTTCATTATAGAATCAATAACCACTGAAATGCCAGGGGGCCCATAAATATTAAGTTTTTCAGATCTTCCTCTAAATCCCATGGACTGGATAATACCTGGAATACCCAGGATGTGGTCTCCATGTAGATGGGTGATAAAGATGTTATTGACCTTCATGGGGCTTAGTTTTAATTGAACCATTTGTCGCTGGGTTCCCTCTCCACAGTCAAATAATAATACCTCACCAAATGCCTTTAAGGCAATAGCGGAATGATTCCTATATTTAGAGGGAACTGCAGAAGATGTACCTAAAAAAATTAATTCCATAATTTTGACCTTTATTTATTATTTCAAATTTTCTTTTAATTAATAATTCCTTTAAGAGATTTAATTACTTCTTATTCTTATTTAGATAAGTTCTATAAATTCTTTTTACCATAAAAGTTTATATCTTCTGCATAATATAATCTTTAAGGCGATACTTATGAACAATACCCTGAGACAGATGATTAATGATGATATTGGCTTCGAGGATTTAACTACCAATGCTCTCATATCTCCTGAAATTAAGACCAGTGCTGAAATAATATCCCGCCAAAGCGGAATTATTGCTGGTGTTGATGTTGCAAAAGTTATTTTCAAGGATTTTAATTTAAAATGTTCCAATAAAAAACATGATGGGGATAGCATATCTCAAGGAGAATCAATATTAAATATTAAGGGCAGCGCACGCTCTATCCTGACCTTAGAACGCACTGTGCTGAATCTAATGATGAAAATGAGTGGAATTGCTACTTTAACCTCTAAAATGGTTGAAAAAGCAAGATCAGTTAATGAAGATGTGAAAATTGCAGGTACTCGAAAAACAACTCCCGGACTCCAGTTTTTTGAAAAATCAGCCATTAAATTTGGTGGGGGAGATACCCATAGATTCAGACTGGATGATTGCGTTTTGATTAAAGATAATCACATTGCACTTTTAGGAGATTTGTCCCTGGCCATAAAAAAAGCCAGGAAAAATGTGAGCTTCACCAAAAAAATTGAAGTTGAAGTTGAAAATTTAGAAGATGCCCTTTTAGCAGCTAATATGGGAGTAGACATTATAATGTTAGATAATATGTACCCTCCTGAAGTAAAATTAGTCATAAATGCATTAAAAGAAAATAATTTAAGAGATAATGTTATTATTGAAGTTTCAGGAGGTATAACTCCAGATAACATATTGGATTATGCTGCTACCCGGGTGGATGTCATTTCCATGGGTTTCATTACCCACTCGGCCCCCAGTATGGATTTAAGTTTGGAAATTCACCATTGATTTTAATGCATGTTCCACCTTTTTTACTACTACTTCTTCTCATTACCTACAAAAAGATTTGTAGCTATTCCCTTAATTTAGAATATATTTATATAGATTCGTATTCATAACCTATATAATCACAAGAAAAATCTAATTGGAGGAATACTATGATGGAAAATAATGATGAAAGGCAGGATCCAGAAATCAATAAAGAGGAAATAGAAGATATTGAACAATCTTCTGAAGATTTAAATGAAGATGAAATAGATGATTCTGAAGAAGAGATTGAAATTGTAGAAGAAGCAGAAGATTTGCCTTTTGCAAAAGCAGAAGTAGTAAGGCTTATGAAACAACACTTAGACCGAGATAAAATGATCAGGGAACGGGTTAAAGTGGAAATGAATAAATTCCTGGGTGAAGTTCTGGAAAATGTATGTGCACAGCTTAATGAGTATCCCTACACCACAGTAGAATATGAAATGCTCAAAGAATCCATATATCCTTATAAAAATATAAAAAGAATCAATCAGGAAAAAGAAAGGATTTTAATGCACTTAGAAGCTATTAAAGCAGATTGTAATGCATTGAGTATGGATGTAAAACGGACTTTAAAATTAAAAGAAGTTGATGACGAAGGTGAAGATGACGACTTTTATGAGATTCCAGAATAAAATCTCATATTAACTTCTTTTTACAAAATTAATTTCTTCTATATTAACTGCTATCTATTTCATCAGGGGATAAGGTAAAAAAACCTGTTTTTAAATTCATTATTTCATCTTCTTCAAGCTTTCTATGACTTGCTTCCTGATGCATTATACTACTTTGACCAAAAGGATCTTCTAATATCAATTCTACTTTTTTTTCTCCGTTTCGTACTTTTTCCAGTTCTTCTAAAATAATTTTAGCATTTTTTTGAGATTCATCATCATCAAAAAGATTCATAGCAGTTTTCACCGCTTTCTGGAACCTATCAATTACTCCTTCCACATTGGAAACATATCCCAATGACTTAGGCCCTGGTTCCACTTTAAGTCCTAATTCAGGAATACTCAGGGTTGCTGATTGAGACTTGACTATTCTAGCACTTAACCTGGTGGAATCAACCTCTATTGAATATCTAACCGGGTCTTTTTGATCCAGACAAATTACATCAGATTGTTTATATCCACAGGAACTGCATAATAAAGTGGATTCCATAATTTCCCCAAAATAAGGCACTTCTTCGGTGCGGGTAATGGCATCCATACATTTTTGCCCATGGCAAACAGGACAATCCATTTTCATTTTATTCAAAATTCTCCTCTCCTTACATAATTCGTTATAAACAATTTTATAATTAAATCGATAAAGCCGGGGAAATAAATAATAAACTATTAAAATAAATATGATAATAAAAGTAAGTATCTAAGAGATTAATTTTTTTAATTACTTTTTACATAAATCACCCTCGTAAATGAAACCCTTTTTGCGTAGTTCATTTACCATGTTATCCAGAGATTTTTTATCGGGGGCACAGATTTTATGACTATGGATATTATCAGACAGATTGTATAACCTTTCCAGATCATTTTTTCTTTTCGGGTTACTATTAAGCATATCAATGAATTTCTGGGCATCTTTAGGGTCGTAAATATTCACTTTTCTTTTTAAAGGTTCAGAGAATCCTGGTAAAAAATAAGAAACATCAACAATTCTTCCATTATATTTGTTGAGTATGATATTGATAACTTCTTCTAGAAAATCAACAGGGTGTTTAAAAATAATAACCTTACAATTTTCTTTAATTATAGATAACATTCTTTTGATGGTGCAATCAATTTCAGTATTATTTATTACAGGAACATTATTTTTTTGGGCTTGAGAAACCAGGTAATTGTGAATACTTCGATTTTCTTTGAAATATTCAAGATGTTTTCCACCACGCTTTATCTTCATAGCTCTTTTAACAAACCTTTTTTTGTGCACATCCTCATCTGCGGATAAAATAAAAAAATGTATGGAAGCATTATCCTTGAATTTATCAATATTTATGAGTCCCGGTACCAGGTGTACTCCTTCGATAACCACATCATCAAAGTCATCCACTGCCCGTTTGATAACTTTTTCAATAGCAGGAATTACAAAAGAAGCATGATCATCAAATCCTGCATTTATCAGGTCTTCATCATCTTCTTCAAATCTTTCTTTCTGTCTTAAAGTAGTGTAAGCATCATAAGATGATTTATGGAGAGCAGGAGCATAATCTGGTCCAATTATCCCCCTGACAATTTCTCGAATGAAATCCGTTTCTATCAAATGTTTTATTCCTAATTCCTTTGCCAGTTCCGATGCAATTGTAGATTTTCCAATACCAGAAGCACTACCAATCAAAATTACATATGGCTTTTTCAAGCTTTTACTCCCTTTAGATTTTCTAAACCGATATGAATATTAATTTAATTTTAGGTTAATAAATCCTTTACTCTTTCTGAACTTCTCCTCATCTCAATACGAATGAGTCCCAGATTTATTTCAATATCGGTTATTACTACCAGTATTCCTTCACCAGCATCTATCATTAGTGTTTTTCCTCTACTTCCCTCAATCATAACCTGTTCTAATGGTTCGTGTTTCATTTCTTCTGCAGATCGTTCAGCTGTACCAAAAACAGCTGAAGACATAGCTGCAACCAGTTCAGAATCTATATCTGAGGGCACTTCGCTTTCTATAATCAGACCGTCTTTTCCTACAACTAAAGATCCATTCACTCCATTAATCCTACCTAAATCTTTAAGTATTCTTCCTATCATAATCTGCCTCCATCTACAACTTGATTATTTTACCTAAAGTATATATGGTTTAATCATTTATTAAATAAATAGTAATTAAAGTTTCTATTTAATCTCACCAAATACTTAATAAGGAGTGATTCGTTGTACGTAGTATCTTCTGTTGAAGAACTTCAAAAGCTTAACCCATTTATTGTTATAGGTTGCGGAGGCGGAGGAGAAAAGTTCTCTAATTTTGAAGGAGTGGAAACCGTAGGATTTGTCGACGATGATCCTAAAAAACATGGGAAATCTTTTTGCGGTTTCCAGGTAGCTTCCAATTTACCGGATTTATTAAATGAAACTTCAGCTAAAAGTGTGGCTATAATGCTTCCTATTGGTGCAGAAGGTTCTGCATTGAAATATGCGGTGGAGGCCATAAATAGTGGGAAGAATGTGGTAACCTCATTTAGATCACTTCCTCTATTGGAAAATATCTCTCTTTTAAAATTCGCCAGCCAAAAAAAAGTAATTTTAAAGGAGATTAGCCCCCGGCTGGATGTAATTGAAAAAATTTTCGGCATGGCTCCCTCCAAATGCACTGAAATTTTACCAAAAATAAATTATCAACATAAATCTCCGGTCATTTATATTGGAGGTACTTCCCAGGAATGTGGAAAAAGGACCACAACTCGTTTATTGGGCAAAGAAGCTCAAGAAAGAGGATTAAAAGTAGGAGTAATTTCTACCGATGAAATGGGGCTGGAAAAACCTGCTGATTTGAATTTTAGAGCAGGTAGTTTATCGGTAATGGATGTGGCTTCGTCTTTAATGGGTTCTATCAAATATCTGGAAGAAAAAAAAGACCCGGATATTATCTTTGTGGAAAGCCAGGCCAGCTTAACTGAACTGGGAAATCCCCATCCCCGTGGATTATCTGCAGCAATATTAATAGGATCAATACCAGATGCTTCCATTTTGTGCCACCGGCCCAACCACCCTTATCGTAAGCCCCGTGGTATAATGGAGGAAATAAAGGCTATAGAATCTGTTGAACCCACCACTGTTTTAGGGATTTCTTTAAATTTAAGAGATACTGATGAAGATGGAATTTTAAAGAGATTTGAGTCGAAATATTCTCTCCCAACAGTGGATGTTAAAAATGGAGGAAGCACAAGATTACTGGATGTAATTATGAATTATTTAGGGGAGATTAAGAAATGAAGGACGTAATGGATTTTGTTAAAAAAAACCTGGGCCTAGAAGAAGAAAATGAAGAAAAAAAGGAACAAGATTCTATTATAGTTCCTGAACATTCATTTTATGAAATTATTCTGATGAAAGCACGCACCATTGAGGATATTGATTACGTAACTAGCCAGATACTTGAGGAAAAAAATCCAATAATACTGGATATGAGTCACCTAGAAAATGAAAGCCCGGAAGATTTTCAATTAGCAGGTGAAAAACTAAAAGCACTCCGGGTGGATGCAGGGGTGGAAGCAATACTTCTATGTAAAAATGGTAAAAATATAATTGTGGTTACTCCTCCTGAAATTAAATTGATCAGGAAAGATTAATCATTTTTTTCAGGACTTAACTAATCAATATACTTCTCTGAGGCATAAAAAAATGGAATTACCAATTACCAAGCCATCTCAAGTATCTTATGCTGATGAACTTGAATTATCAGAATTATTAGAAAAATTAATGGAAAAGGAGCATAATGGCTTTATCAGAGTCACCCATGGCTCAGAAGAAGGTTATATACTTTTTAAATATGGGATACAGGTTGCAGCTTCTTATGACCTCCATTTAAAACATGATGCCTTAGAGAAGATTAATTCTGTCATGAAAAAAACAGATACTTTGATAGAAGTATTTGATTTAAAAAAAACCCAAATAGATTATTTGATTGATTTAAACAAGGTATATAAATTTGATTTGACAAAAAAATCCAATAAAACTACTGAAAAACCATCAGAAATGATTAAAAATCCCTCAGAAGATGAATATTTTAATCCTAAAATGGCAAGCTACCGGGAACCATTATCTAATGGATATACTGCTGAAAAAGCTGATGATCAATCTGAAGTGAAAACTACTCCTGAAACTAACTCTGTGGATATAAATCGAGATATAGAGGAAAATAATTCTATTAAAAGTGATAGTAGCGTCGAAGAATCCACAGAAAACAATAATGATGATTTAAAACCAATAGAAAGTACTTCTAAAATTAAAACATCCGTTCCAAATCAAAATAATGGTGATGTTGGAGTTAATCTGGATTCAAAAACTGTTCCCAATTTAAAAAATGAAACTTCAAAAGCCAAAGCAACAGAAAAATCAACTGAAATAGAAAATTCAGAAAAACCCATAAAATCAGAGGATGATTCTTCTCAAATTTCTCCGGGGAAAGAAATTACATCTGAAGAAGAATTAATCTTAGAAGAGGAACCTCCAGAACCTCAAATACCCATGGATCGCGCTGACCTCATGAAAAAATATGGCCTAAAGGATATTGAAGATGAGGAAGTTGATAAAGTTATTGAAACCTATAAAGGCGGCGAAGTAAGTATTGAAGATTTGGAAAAAATTGAATTAACTCTGATGAATAAAATCAAAAAATCAGTGATGGGGATTAATAAGATCGGTGGGACTGAAGTCATGGTTTTTTTAGATAATACTAATGAACTGTCTGGAAAAATTAATATTATCTGTGAATATGCATCTAAAGGTATTTTTTCCAGGATTATGGGGGATTCTAAGGATATTCAAAATTTAAAGTTTCATATTTCTGAAATAGTAGAAATGGAAATAAGAAAAAGCTTCAGGGAATATCCTCAAATTGTGGATAATTTTGAGATAAACATAGATATTAATTAACTTAAAATATCACTATAATTAAATAGGATAATGATTAATTTAATTTTACTAGTATGATTATTTGTTAGGAGGAGTAGTATTGACTCGGGTTATAACCATTGCATCAGGAAAAGGTGGTGTAGGAAAGACAACCATTACTGCAAATTTAGGTGTAGCATTATCTACCTATGGTGAGAGAACTGTAGTTTTAGATGCAGATATTGCCATGGCTAATCTAGAACTTATTTTAGGGATGGAAGGAAAATCAGTAACACTACACGAAGTATTGGCAGGGGAAGCATCTATAGAAGATGCAATTTATGAGGGCCCCAGTGGTGTTAGAATTGTTCCAGCAGGTATTTCTCTGGAAGGCCTAAGAAACGTTAAATTAGACCGATTAGAAGAAACATTATCCCGACTAATAGAAGATACTGACATACTTTTAATTGATGCTCCAGCTGGACTGGAAAAAGATGCTCTGGCTGCTTTAGCTGCTGCTGATGAATTAATACTGGTCACCACACCGGAAGTTCCCTCTATAAGTGATGCATTAAAAACCAAAATAATTGCTACCAAATTAGGAGTAACTATTCTGGGCGTGGTAATTAATCGTGAACAACACGATAAAACTTTTTTAACTGTTGATGAAATCGAAACCATACTGGAGGTTCCAGTCATAAGCGTCATACCTGATGATCCAGAGGTAAGCCGCTCTGCTGCATTTGGAGAGCCAATAGTTATTAAAAATCCTAAATCTCAAGTAACCAATTCTATAATGAAACTTGCTGCAGATCTGGTGGGTGAACAATATCATCCTATTGAACCAGATAAGAAAGGAGTTATTACCAAGCTTATCGACGGACTTATGGGAAGAAGATAGGTTTTTTATTTTTCATAATTTTTTTTTATTATTCAGGTGACTTATTTGTCTGTGGAAGTTATAAGTATAGGGACCTGTAATATGGATTTTATTTTAAAGGTACCTCGTTTTGTTGAAATAGACAGTGAAATGTATATAGAAACAATTAAAACTTCGCCTGGTGGATCTGCTCTTAATTTTGCTGTTAATCTGGCCAGAAATGGTACTAAAACCGGATTAATTGCTCGACTGGGAAATGATGATTATGGAAAAATGATTCTAAGCAAAGTGGGCGGTGAAAACATAGACATTTCCCGTTTTGTAACCCTAAATGATCAAACCGGAATGGCATTTATAAGTGTGGATAAAGGTGGGAAAAGATCCATCTATTCCTTCATGGGGGCCAATGCAAAATTAAGTCTTTTAAAAAAAGATATTGATTATATTAAATCCTCCCCATTTACTCATTTAACTGGTGTTTACTGGGAAGTGGCCTGGGATGTGGCCCGGTATGCCAAAAAACTATCTTTTTCTCCAGGACCACTTTTATCATCATTTGGGGTGGATAAATTAAAAAGGGTGCTAAAAAAAACTGAACTATTATTTTTAAATGATAAAGAGGTTAATATTTTAACTGGAGAACAAATTCAGGAAGGTTCTCAGTTACTTTTAGAAGAAGGGGTTACTAATGTGATTGTAACCCTGGGAAAAGAGGGAGCCATACTTTACTCTCAGGATAAAACCCTCCCGGCCGGCACAAAAAAAATAAAAGCCTTAGATTCAACAGGAGCTGGTGATGCTTTTGCGGCGGGATTTGTTTTTAAATGGCTAAAAGGTGAAAAAGAAGAAAAATGTCTGGAATTTGCAAACCAGTCTGCATTTAGATGTCTTAACTTACTAGGAGCAATAAATTAATTTAAATTGAGAAAAAATTAGCTGCATTTTCATAAGAGACCTGATTGATCTCTTTATTACCAAAATTTTTTAATTTCATTAAGTGCACGGTTTTAGCTACGGCTAAGGGATCTGATGGGGAAGAACTGATATCACTATTTAATAAGAATTTCTCAGACCCGTAATCATCTAAAATTTCTATAGCTTCTTGAGGGGTCATTTTTTCAGGTTGAACCGTGAGTCCCAGCATAAATTCCTCTTCAATCACATCATCCACAATACTAAAATCAATATGGTCTAAAACTGCATGGGTCGGATTAATATTATCCTGTATAAGGGATATGGTTTTAAGTGAAACTTCCTTTTTATTGCTTCGAGGTGTATGCACAATCACCCTGGCTTTCAAATCATCTGCTATTTCTAATTGTTTTTTAAATATACTTATCTCTTCCTCTGAACCACTTTCAAGTCCTATTTCCCCTATGGCCACCACTGAATCTTCTTCCATCAGCCGGGGTAACTTTTTTAAAATTTTTTCATGATCGGATGAAATACTGCGAGGGTGTATTCCCAGTGCAAGGTACAATTTTAAGCCATTTTCTGCAGCTCTTTTAACGTCATTATTCATTAAACGATAAAAATGGTCGAAAACTACCTCCGAACTTGTCATTCTAAGGGGATCATGGGCACAGCTTATGGCAGTGTTCACCCCGGAAATAACCATACTTTCAAAGTCTTCATAAGGCCGGGTATCGGCATGTATGTGGGCATCAATCATATCATCACCTCATAACATATAGATAGATAAAAGGATAATAATATCCTAATAGTTTTTAAGTAAGTTATGTAAAATATATTTATTCTATCTAAGGGTGAATCAAATGACTGATTTGGAAAATCTTTTCAACTATTATGACTTTGTTCAGGATGATTTGAAATTTATGATTAAATCCAGGATACGCTTAAATATTTTAAGCAGTATTCTTGAATATCCAAAGGCCATGAAAGAAATAAAAGAAGAAAACGACCTGAGCTTTGCTGCAATATCCAATAATATGAAAAGACTTTTAGAAGAAAACATGGTAATTAAGGTCGAGGATAAGTACCTTATTTCACAAATCGGTTTTTTGAAATTGTATTCACTAATGGACTTCCTGAAATTAATGTCAAGTACAAAAAAATTTGAAGAATTATGGCTTAATCACGATATTGAGGGGATACCTGATTTTCTTTTGGAGGATATGGGTGCTTTAGAAGATTCAGAGTTGATAAAAGCTAATTATAAAGATGTTTTTAAACCATATACGGAGTATTCTAAATTATTGGAAAATGTTAACGAAATTAAAGGGGTAAGTCCATTTTTTAATCCCTCAGATGTAGATCTATTTGATGAATTATCCGGAAAAGGAATCAAAATAGACTTAATAATTACTAAGGAAGTCCTAGAACAAATAATCAAAACTTCAAAGATAAAGGAAATTTTCAAAGACCTTAAAATGCTTATGGATAAAAATCTCAGTATATGGATTTATAATAAAAAAATTTCAGTTGCATTTACCGTAAGTGATAATTTCCTTTCTCTAGGCCTAATGAATGATGATGGAACCTATGATCAAAATCGAGATTTAGTCAGTAGTTCCAATGATGCTGTAAATTGGAGTAACAATCTATTTAATTATTATTTATCAAAATCAGAAAAACTATCTCCCCTAAAAATTACTAACTATTTGTTTAAATAGGTGATTAAGTGGAAACCAATCAATTCAATAGTCTAATTGAAGAAATGCATGATGAAATTAACTTTTTAGTATCTTCACATGTTAAAATAAAAATCATGTTAAGCTTGAGAGAAAATCCAAAAAAATTAGGAAAAATCAGAGAAGAAACATCCATATCCTCTTCTACAATTATTCATAGCATAAATCAACTTGATAAGCGTAAATTTGTAACTAAAATTTCAGATACTTATTCTTTGACATCTAAAGGTAAATTAATCTCATCAAAGATAGTTATGATGCTAAAAAATTGTGCGGTTGTAAAAAAACATGAAAACTTTTTTGCATCTCATAGTATTGAAGATTTTCCAAAAACCCTTTCAGTAAAAATTGGGCAACTAAATAATTCTATATTGATAGAATCTACTAAATCGAATATATCAAAACCATTTACTACGTATTCGGAACTTTTAAAGGATGCTGAAGATATTAGTGTAGTTTTACCCGTATTTTTCAGTCGCCACATGGATTTTATTAAAGAAGTATTGGATAATGGAGGGAATGTAAGTTTAATCCTAAGATATGATATCTTAGAATCTCTTTTAGAGCATATTAATATCGAAAAAACCACAGAACTTATAAAAAAGGGCAAACTAAATATTAGAACCATTAATGATGAGATTCCTGTTGCATTTTTAGTAAATGATCATGTATTAACCCTAGGTCTTTTTTTCCATGATGGATCTTATGATGTTTCAAAACTACTCTTAAGCCACGATAAAGAAGCCATAAATTGGGGAAAAGAACTATTCGAATATTACAAAGAAAAATCAGAAAAAATAGATATTAAAAATTTATAAATCACTATATAATGATTTTAAACTTTCAAATTCTATTTTAGATTCCTTTAAATCAGGTAGTATGGTGGGTATATCTGTTACCGGTATTCTTATTTGTTGGGAATCATCTCTATTACGTATGGTGATGGTATCAGAACTTAGAGATTCATGGTCAACAGTTAAGGCAAAAGGAACACCTATCTCATCAGAACGTGCATACCTGCGCCCTATGGTTCCTGAAGAATCATATTCGGCAATGAATCCCAGATCTCTTAGACTATCCTTTATATCTTGAGCCATGGATGTCAAATCTTCCTGGTTCAAAAGGGGAAACACACTAACCTCTACCGGTGCGATATCGGTTGCAAACTGGAAATAATTTTTATCCTCTTCTTGATTAAAGCAATGCAACAAGACAGAATATACAATACGATCCATTCCAAAGGAAGGTTCTATTACATGAGGGAATATTTTTTCACCCCTTATGGTTTCATCCACTTCCTCAAATTCCAGGTGTTCAGGTAGAATTTGATATTTATCCTCTAATTCCACTTCAAAAAACCCATTTTTCTGGAATGATTTTTTTATTTCTTCTGAATCAGTTTCTTCCAAAAATTTCATCAGGGCAGGTGCCTGGGTTTTAAAAGCAGGACCAAACTTTTGCATGTTAGGTTTAACTATGGTTTTTTTAATATTCACTGGTTCAGGATACTCCATAAAAACTTTCAGGTCTTCACTGCTGTAATCACTATGGGACTTTAAATCGTAATCTGATCGGTCTGCTATTCCAATAATTTCTATCCAACCGTAACGGTCAGTTTTTACTTCAACATCCCAGCAGTCTATGGCATAATGGGCCATTTCTGTAGGGAGGTGCTGTCTAAATCTTAATGCATTATCTGGTATTCCTAATTCTCTTAAAAACTTTTGAGCAAGATATAACTGATATATAAGCATTTCACTGGATACTATTTCCCTTATATGGGCTTCCTGGGCACTGAGGGTAATAATTTTTTTATCACCCATCTGGCTGGTGGCCGGATATAAGTTAAGTTCATATTCTTTTATTTTAGAAAAACGGGGATGCGACTTGTCCTGGGGGTTTATGAATATTTCTGCTTCGGCTTGAGTGAATTCACGAAGGCGAATAACTCCCTGCCGGGGAGATATTTCATTCCGATAGGCCTTACCCAGTTGTACTACTCCAAAGGGTAACTTATTACGGAAAAATCTCAAAAGGCGTTTAAATGGTATAAATATTCCCTGAGCAGTTTCAGGCCTCATGTATCCTATTTTTTTCCCCTTAGCTCCAATTAAGGTTTGGAACATTAAATTGTAATTCCACACCTTGTTCAGGTGACCTCCACAACGGGGACATCTTATCTTATTTTCAGATATTTTTTCAGTCAGGATTTGATTTTCTAAACCTTCCACATCCTCTCCCGTATGCTCTTCAATTACATGGTCGGCCCGGTAAACATCCATACAATCCTTACATTCGGTCATAGGATCTGTGAAGTGATCTACATGTCCAGAAGCTTTTAATGCTTCTTCTGGCATGATAGTTGGGGATTCAATTTCATAAAATCCCTCCCCTACCACGTAATATTTTCTCCACTTATTCATTATCTTGTTTTTGAGAATAGCTCCCAGGGGACCATAATCTACAAATCCAGCTACTCCTGAGTAAATTTCAAATGAAGACCATAAAAATCCTCTTTTTTTAGCAACATTCATGACCTGGTCATGCTTCATTAAATCATCTCCTTAACAATAAAATTAGAAAAATTTTGATGGATAATCGTAAGATATTATAAATTCTTATGAACTTTTTAGCTCATAATCATGCTTTATTTTACTGGTTTCAGGCCTTTGCTGACCCATGTATTTACTATCTCTATCTGGATGCCCGTACGGTTTTTGAGAAGGAGAAGTCATGGTTTCAAAAACTATCTGGCATACTCTCTGCCCGGGATACAGTGCCACTGGCATTTTACCAATATTTGAAATTTCAAGGGTTATTTTACCCCAAAAGCCCGGATCAATGTAACCCGCAGTAACATGCATGGTAATTCCCAGTCTACCCATGGAAGACCTACCTTCAACTCTTGCCACCAGATTTGAAGGGATTTTAACCGTCTCATAGGTGGTAGCCAGGGCGAATTCTCCAGGATGGATTATGAATGAACCACCTTCTTCTATATGTATAGATTCCATGTAAGACTCAATATCGGATTTATCCATGGGGTCGATGCAGGGTTTTCTTATTATCCTAAAACCTTTAAATTCACTACCTATTCTTAGATCTACTGAAGAAGGCTGTATCTGTCTTTCTGGATCTTTTAAAGGGTCAATAACTATTAATTCCTCTTCTAAATATTTTTTGATATCTCTGTCACTAAGAATCGCCATTTATTACCATCTCGTCTCTATTTTTGCATCTTCTTTTTTTATTTCTATCTGGGAAAGGTGGTTAATATGGTGGGGTATACCACAACTGTTTCCCACCCCAATTATTAATATACGAGAACCTTCAGGAGATCTTTTTATGGAATTTTCTAAAGTTTTTAAGGCTTTTTGTGAACTATCCCTGATATTTTTTGTCATAGGACTTATAGCCTCTTCTGGACTCATTTTAACGATAATTGCATCCATTTTAAGCCCTCTGGAAATAGATTTTTCTTCGATAAACCACTTATCCATACCGGGCCCCCCTATTACCACTCCGATACCTTCAGCAACGGTGCCTGTTTTTTCGCCTTCCAGTTTTATAGCAGCATCAATGGATATAATTCTATCAATTTTGTTTTTATCTATTAGCATGGATGAAATTTTTCCCACTTTACCAATCCGGGCACCAGGTCCTTTAGCCCTTATTATGGTCAAATTTCGGTCTTGAAATTCTCTTTGCAACATTATCATATCATCTATTTCATCTAAATTTTTATTTTCATAGCCCTGCATCATTAAACTGGCCACTAAAGGACCCAATCCATCCCCAATGGGTTTCCCTTCTGAAAAACTTTTCACACTTTCAAATTGTGATTTTATCAGCCTTAAAATTATAGGAAGGTTCATTTGAAGGCTTAAAAGTAGTTGTAGATTGCCTGTTTTACGGGATAGTTCTAAATTATGGCGTACCAATTTAGCAACACCATTAAGGCCAATAGTAGCTTTTAAAGCCATAATAATATTGGATTGTATTTCTGAATCAGCATCTGGGGCTATTATGTTTACCATCTCATGAAAACGCTCTTCTCCCAGTTCTAAAATTTGATCAAATTTTTTCACTATACCTGCGGGATCCATATTTACAGGGGGAATCACAAAAAATTGCATAAAGTTTTCTACAGATTCTTGAGGATCCTGAGAGGGGTTACCTTTTTTCTGGGAGGTATCTACTAAAATCTTTTTAGATTCAGTTACCATTTCCTCCAGTTCCCGGACTATTCTGGTAACTGAAGAAATCATACGTATCCTCATTAGCCAGGGAAAAATTAGAATTAATAGAATGAAACCCATTATGACCAGTATATTTAAGGTAGTATCCCCAAAAATCATTTTATTTCCCGGTGCATCTTAATTTTTATCCTTCTTAAAAGGCCGGTTAAGGTGTGCGCTTCCCTCCCGGTAATGAAGGACCGACCTATAATATTTTTAAATGCTCTTTTTGAGGTTTTTGTTTTATGGGGAGGTAAATCCAGTTGTTCAACAATTTTATCCATTTCACCCAGTAGGTAGTTTTTCTCCACCAGGGAAGCTTCTTCCAATCCTTCCAGATCAAATTCATACTGGTTTTTAAATAACTCATAAAAAATTATAGCAGCAGCATGTGATATATTCATCACCGGATAGGAAGGATGAGCTGGTATACTCACGGTGATATCACATAGCTCTATCTCATCATTGGATAGGCCGTCACCTTCTCTTCCAAATAAAAATGCAATTTTGCCCTTGGAATTAATACTCTGTACCATTTTTTCAGGTTTAAGAGGTATTCTGGACATTCGGTAACTTCCACCAGGCATTCCGGTGGTTCCGACTATAAAATCAATGGGAATTTCCTCTAAAAATTTTCCTAATGAATCAAATTTAAGGGAGTTATCTACAATATCACGGGCGTGGCTGGCCTGGAAGTAGGCCTCATGGGCTAATTTACAGGGATTTATTAATATCAGATTTCGCAAGGCAAAATTTTTCATGGCTCTGGCTAAAAATCCAATATTTCCCGGGGTTTCTGCTTCCACAAATACCACATAAATATTATCTAAAAATGCCTGATATTCCATTTTATCTTATTTTTTTTAGTTACTTAAAATTGGAAATATTAATTTTTATCATCGGAGGGGCCTTTATATGCCATATCCAGGAGTTCCAGGATATTCATGACTTTTATATTTCCTAAACCCTCTTTTTGAAGAGTATCCTGTATATGGTACTGACAGAAAGGACATATACTTATCACCGCATCCACATTTAACTTTTTAATCATTTCTGCCTTTTTTTTACCCAATTTGTAGGCAAGTTCTGGCCGGCCGGATTTAACTCCTCCACCAGCACCGCAGCACTGATTGGGTTCTTCCATTTCAACAAATTCTAATCCTTTAATTTTTTTCAGGATTTCACGTGGTTCTATGGTTATTCCCTGGCCACGTGAAAGGTGGCAGGGGTCGTGATAGGTAACTCGCATAGGAACGGGGTGCATTTTCTCAGTATCCAGATTTTTCATGAGAAACTCGCTGATATCCACCACATTGAAGTTCACCCCATATTTAGGATAATCCTTTTTTAGGGTGGCACCACAGCCGGCACAAACAGTTATAATAGTGTCGTAGCCTTTGAACACTTGCTGGTTATGTTTTACCAGTTTGTCCACCACATCTAATTGCCCGGTTCTTATGAGTGGAGATCCACAGCACACCTGTTTTTCAGGAACAATTATATCAATATTATTCTCTTTTAAAACATTTAATAATGCAAAACCAACCTCTGGAATCCGGTAATCAACCATGCAGCCGGTGAAAAATGCTACTTTAGATTCAGATTCATCATCTGCTTTAACTTTATTAACCGCTTCTATGAAACCCTCGACTGGAGGGTCTATGGATCTACCGGTTTCATCCACCAGTTTTTTAACTGCCTGGTGAGGATCCAAGGGGCCAATTTTTTTCCTGTAGGATAGTGCCCTTAATTTTTCTATAGCATCTCCCGGGATACTAACTTCCTTGGGACAAACTTCGGCACACTTACCACAAGTGGTACAATCATACAATCCTTCCAGCATGGCCACTTTTTCCCTATTATCACAATCACGTGGGTCTAAGGCAAATTTAGATAGATAACGCATGAAATAAGGCCCAGCATATTCTTCACTCTCTTTTATAATAGGACAGGCAGATAAACAGGAAAAGCATTCAATACAACCTCTTAACTTTTTACTATCTGCTGAATCTGCTGGTGAAATTAATTCAGGACAAGTAGCACCATCGCAACCTCGATCTAAGAATAAACTCATTTTATGAACTTTTTCTTCTATCTCACTTCGATCTATAATCAGATCTTTTATAACTGGAAAATCTAATGGTTCTAGTAAGGCATCATCTTCAATTTCGGCTTTACAGGCCAGTACCACATTTTTATTCATTTTAATTGCACAAGAACCACATTGACCTGCTCTACATGAACTTCTAAATGCGATATTCGCCTCGTATTTTTCATTAATTTGATTTAAAGCATCCAAGACTTTCATTTTTTCTTTTTTATCTATCTCATACGTTTCAATATGGGGGTCCTGTTCATCTCCAGAGTCAAATCTCAAAACCTTGATTTTAATCATTTTTATCTCCGTTTGGCAAGTTTCCTTAAAAATTAATATTCTCTATAAATCCATTAATTATATCGTTAATATTTTAATTATATTGAATTTAATTTTAATCATTTATAATTCTTCAAATCAATGATTACTTATTTTGCTGATTTATCTAAAGCTCTAAATGTATAAATTTAATTATTTAAAATAATTTAGAATAGGTTTAAATTTAATTATTATTAGGGGCTGATATAATATAAAGATTAACCCCCTATCTGTAATTTTAATATATTTAGTTGGTGAAAATGTCCAATAATGATTCATATAGACAGCTGGAGTCCTACTTAAAAAAAGTAGAATGGGAAACATCGAAAGCGGTAAAAATCGTTGAAAGTAGTGACCTTGGAATAGAAGGCATGCTATCTGCTTTTAGATATGATCCGGATTCTATCATAATAATTATTAAAGCAGGTGCAGATAGATCCAAAAAAGATTTGATTAGATCTATAGCTCATGAAGCTACCCATGGGCTTTTAATTTTTAAAATGGGTTATTGCCGTCCGGATTTCCACCAGGGTGTTCCCGACCAAATTATAAAAAACGCCCGACTACTTTTTACCATGCTGGATGATATTGTGGTTAATAAAATTATTCAGGATAATGGATTTCACCCCTTTGGCTCAGAATATATTCCCTCTGTTAAAAGAGAAATTCAGGCAGCGCTTAATGGTGAGAATTTATATCTAAATTATTCCCGGGATGTAGTTTTTGACCAGATTTTAATGATTTCGCGCTATGTTATTTCCTGGGCATTTTTAGAGTATTATGAGCTGGAAAATCACCATCAGGAAATATTGAATGAATTTATAATGGTATTCCAGGAAAGCTTCCCTGCTGATTATCAATTAGCCACTAAAATTACCAGAATTATTTCAAAACATAATATTTTTAATTCAGAAGGACATGCCAGGATTATATTTGAAATATTAAGCCTGTGGGGATTGCAAGAAACTTTAAATATTAAATGCCCCCTGTAAATACAGTACACACTCCTTTTTTTCTGACTTTTTTTAAAAATAGTAATATTTGTAATAATTAATAAATACGGCACTATCGATTTTTCTAGTGATATGTTAAATTTTTGAATAAATCCTTGATTTTTATTTCTTTTTTTATGGTTAATGTAGCTTTTTGATAAGTGGTAAAAGTTTTATATGAGTTTTCCAGTGATTTTATAT
>JAHRFX010000016.1 GCA_019084405.1 Methanobacterium sp. | reverse complement strand
TTTTGTCATAGAAAATACTATGCTCCTCTCATTATAAAAGTTTTTAGGTTTCTATTCCTGAAAATAATGAGTTTAAGACAAATAAAAAAGATTGTTTATTAAAACATCAATTTCAAAAACCCCCAAGTTTTTGACAGTGCCAATATAAGCTTTATTTAATCACCGGGTAACCTGCATTTAACCAGGCCCCCATACTACCCAGTACACTACTCACATCATCATACCCATTAATTTTCAGTATACTGCAAGCGATGGTGGATTTATATCCTGAATCACAGTAAACCACAACTTTTTTATCCAGGGGTACTTCATTTATTTTATGGGGAAGATCTCCCACCCATATATGATGGGAACCAGCAATGCGCAGCTTTTCATAGTCATTGCTTTTACGTACATCCAGTAAAAACAGGTCTTCTTTTTCCATTACTTCCTTTAGATGATGTACTGACCACATATCCAGCTGCCCTACTCTTTGAGCAGCCATATACCATGAAGGAAAACCTCCAGAAAGATGTCCATAAATATTATCATAACCCAGACGAACCAGATAACGAATTACCTCCGGAATAAATCCCTCATTATCATCTACGATTACTATGGGGTCTTTATAATTTAAAAAATATCCTGCAAATGCTGGGAAACCATCTATCCAAATATTTAAGGTCCCCGGGACATGCCCCCCTCCAAAACTGGTGGGTTTTCTTACATCCACTACCTGGACTTCTTTTTTCATTAATTCAATTAGTTCTTGCGGATTTAAAGGATTAGATTCAGGCAGACAACCTAAAATAGGTGCGCCTTTCTGGTTATTCTCCTCCATTTTACTAAAATAAGGAGGGGTGTATAATTTTTCCCCTACTTTATGTTTGATAAATTCTTCTTTTTTTAGCTGGAGCAGTGGATTAGTTTTTTTCTCATAACCAATAGTGGTAAATTCCTGGTCCCTTATATCTGCTCCACAAAGAGAACCAGCACCATGGGCCGGGTAAATGAGCACATTATCGCCCTGGGGCAGTATCTTCTGGTAGATACTATCATATAATAATTCTGCCATATGGGGAGTTTTTGACTCACCAAAAAAGTCCACCCTACCCACTTCTCCAGCAAAAATCACATCCCCGGTAAAAAGTAGATAAGCATCATCTGAAACACTCTTATCCCGCACCACCAGGGATATGCTTTCCATGGTGTGTCCAGGGGTTTCCATAACTTCCATTTCCAGAGAACCTAAGTCAAAGCTATCCCCCTCTATAACTGCAGTACCATACTTAAAATCCATATGCTGTCCATGCAGTATTTCCGCATCTACCCGGGATGCCAGCTCCAGAGAACCAACAGTATAATCTTCATTACGATGGGTCTCAAAGATATAGCGAATTGCAGAATTGTATTTTCGGGATAACTCCAGATATATATCCACATCTCTTCTAGGGTCAATAACTGCTAACTCACCCTTCGATCCTATAACATATGAATTATGTGATATTCCCTCGGATTTAACCATCTCTAAAAACATGATGCTCCTCCTGTAGGAGTTATATATGGAACTGAAATTAAATATAATTTATTAAATACTTCCATCCAAATATTTATAAGAATGTTTTTCTTTAAACTAACATTATAATTAAAGAAAATTATTTCAGGAAAACTTTAAAGAAGTAAAAACTCAAATTTTTTGGGGTTTATTCCATGGAATTTATAATTGAAACCAAAAACATAACCAAAAAATACGATGGATTCACCGCAGTGGATTCTATAAACCTCCAGGTTCCTAAAAATAGTGTATATGGTGTTTTAGGACCTAACGGGGCGGGGAAAACAACCCTGATATCTATGCTATGCACGATACTTAAACCCACCGGAGGTACAGGTAGTGTGAATGGTTATGATATTCAAAAACAGGCTAGAGAGGTTCGAGAATCCATAGGAATAGTTTTTCAATCCCGGGCACTGGATGATATTTTAACTGGTCGGGAACATTTGGAAATGCATGCTTCACTCTATGGTGTCCCTCGTGATGTGCGGCAAGATCGAATTGAAGAGGTGCTGAATTTGATTGCCCTGGGAAAAAAGGCAGATGAATATGTGAAAACATATTCTGGGGGGATGAAAAGGCGTCTTGAAATTGGAAGAGGTCTCATTCACCACCCGAAAGTCCTCTTTTTAGATGAACCCACTCTGGGACTGGACCCTCAAACCAGGGAGAGTATCTGGGAATATATTAAAGAACTAAACCAGGCCCATGATCTTACTGTTCTTTTAACCACCCATTACATGGAAGAGGCAGATAAGCTCTGTGATGAAGTGGCTATAATTAATCAGGGGCGGATTATTACTGCAGATTCTCCAAAAAACCTGAAAAGAGAGTTAAAAGCAGACACTCTCACCCTCAATGTCGATTCTCCAGAAGAATTTATAGAAAAGGTCATGTCCCTGGAATTCATAAAGGATGCATTTTTACTGGAGGGGGAAGTTAAATTACTGGTGGAAAAGGGTGAAAATTTAATACCGGATGTGGTGGAGTTTGCCAGTAGAGAAGGATTCCCTATAAAATCCGTGGAACTGGAACATCCCACCCTGGAGGATGTTTTTATAAAATTCACAGGATCTAAAATTAGTAGCGAGGGTAAATAATGTTAAGGGAATCTTTCAAATTCATTAAAGGTCATCGGTATTTTAATATTAAATGTGGTGT